>JARIET010000032.1 GCA_031127185.1 Gemmatimonadota bacterium
CGGTCCGCCCTCTGCGAACCGCCAACCGCAAACCCCTCACCCGCAGTTGCCCTTAAGTCCCGAAATCGAACCCTGGCACCGACACTCTCGGAATCGGCTTGCCCAGCATCCGCTCGATCGTCCTCACCATCCCGATCTCGTCCGCGCACATGAAGGTGAACGCGTCGCCCGTCTTCGCCGCGCGGCCCGTGCGCCCAATCCGGTGCACATAATCCTCGGCCTGTTGCGGCACATCGTAGTTCACCACGTGCGTGATGTGCGAGATGTCGAGCCCGCGCTGCGCGATGTCCGTGGCCACGAGCACCTTTGTCTTTCCCTTCTTGAAATCGGCAAGCGCCTTGGTGCGCTGCCCCTGCGTCTTGTCCGCGTGCATCGCCTCCGACGCGATCCCGTCCTTCTCCAGGTGCTTCACCACCTTGTCCGCACCGTGCTTTGTGCGCGTGAACACGAGCACCGAATCCATCTTGTGCTCGCCGATCAGCTTCGCCAGCAGCGCGGCTTTCTTTTCCTTTGGACAGGGATAGACGTAGTGCGTCACGGTGTTCGCTGCCGCTGAGCGGCGCCCCACCTGCACCACCACTGGCTTCCGCAGGTACTTCCGTGCGAGTGCTTCGACTTCAGGCGGCATCGTCGCGCTGAAGAGCAACGTCTGCCGGTACTTGTCCACCTGCGCCACGATCTTGCTGATCTGCGGCGCAAATCCCATGTCGAGCATGCGGTCGGCCTCGTCGAGCACGAGGATCTCGATCTCGTCAAACGCCGTGTTGCTCTTTTCGAGATGGTCAATCAGGCGCCCAGGCGTCGCCACCACCACGTCCACACCGCCCCGCAGCGCCTTCACCTGCGGGTCGTAGCCCACGCCGCCGTAGACGCTGATCACCTGCAGACCACTGTGTCGGCCGTATTTCTTGAAGCTCTCTTCCACCTGCACGCAGAGTTCGCGTGTCGGCGTGAGAATCAGGGCACGCGTGCGCTTGGGGCCGCCAGTGAGCCGCTCGATGATCGGAATCGTGAACGCCGCGGTCTTGCCGGTGCCCGTCATCGCGAGCCCCATGATGTCGCGACCCTTCATGGCCAGCGGCACTGCCTGCGCCTGGATCGGCGTCGGGTGCCTGTAGCCGGCGTCGGAGAGCGCGTTGAGCATCTGCGCACTCAATCCCAGCTCCGCGAAGGTGATGCCCACCGTCGCGGCTTCGGCCTCGGCGAGCGCACCTGCGCCCGACGGCGCTGCGCCATCCGAATCGTCGTCGCCCGGCTCCGTCAGAACGATAGGCACACCGGACACGTTGTCGTCCGACACGGGTGTGGACTCGGGTGCCCCTTCCGCCTCGTCAAGCTGGTCCAGCTCGATCTGCGACTCGTCTGCTGCAGCCTTTGGCGGCGCTGCGCCGTGTTTTCGTCCGCCGCGCCCACTTCGTCTCGTTATCACCCCTGCAAGCTAGCCCGTGGAGCCGAGGAACTCTATGAGTGCGGCGTTCACGCGCGCTGGCACCTCTTCCATCAAGACGTGCCCGCCCCCCTCCACCCACTCGAGCCGACCGTTCGGCAGCTGCCGCACGATCTCTTCCGTGCCGTGCGGCTTCACGGTGCGGTCCGTGGTGCCGAACATCACGAGTGTGGGCTGCGTCACCGCCGCGAGATCGCCCGGCGTGAGCGGCGTCCAGGTAAACTCGCGGAGCATTTGCACCTGCGCTCGCACTACTGCCGAGAACTGCGTCGGCGCCCAGTACTCGTCCACATCGCGATCCGTGAACCAGCTCAACTTTCCGTGCACGCGGCGCTGCACCACCTCCACCATTCGCCGCGTGACCAGCGCCGTCGCCACGTCGCCAAGCGCGGCGGGGATGAACGGGGCATACGCCGTGGCCGGCGAGACACTGCCAAAACCCACCGGTCCAAACAGCCCGAGCCGTTCGGCGCGTCCGCGCTGCGCGAGCGCGGTTGCGATGCGTCCACCCATCGATTGCGCAAGAATCGGTGGCGCGCCAAGGCCGAGCGTGTCGAGCAGCAATTCCGAGCGGCGCACGAACGCGTCAAGCGTGTACTCGCCGCGCGCCGTGGGCGCATCCGAGAGTCCGTGCCCGGGAAGGTCGGGCGCGATGGTGCGGTATCCCGCTGCCCCAAGTGTTGCGAGTGTGTGCCGCCAGAGATACGACGACACCGCCCACCCATGCAGCATCACCAAGGGCTTCCCGTCCGCTGGCCCGCCTTCGACCACACGCAACGACGTGCCGTCTGCGAGCGCAACGTGGCGCGCTGTCAGCCCCGGCCACCCGGCCGGAAACCACTCCGCAGGAGGAAGTCGTGTTGTGGGCACCCGTGTTCTACCCTCCGCCGGCTGGTTGCGGCGGTCCGTCAAACCACGTTGATGGGGCGCCCGGAAATTCGTGCGATCAGACCGATGCGGAAGGTGACGTCGGTCCATCGCTCATCGCCGGCGTGCGACGGCTCGAGCGGGTACGGCGCCCAGCACCAGGGATTCGAACTGCGCGGCATCGACATGCCCTTGTGCGGATGCCACACGCCATCGCGCCCGCAGTCGTCGATGAACCGCTCATGCATCTTGAGCCAGTTGTCGTTTCGGCGCAGGAACCCGAGTCGCGCCATCAGTTCAAGCCATCCAAGCGCCGCCGGGATGTCGCCTTCCACCGCATTGCGGTGCGGCAGACAGTCGCCGAGCACGTACTGCGGAACGGGGACCATCCGCTTGCCCAGCACCTGCACCTGCTCCTGCCGCGGGAGTGGGTGCGTCAACCAGCGGTAAAGCGCTTCCATCGCCTCGTACCGCTCGTTCCGGAACAGCGGCATGTGCGCCAGCATGTGCAATGCGAAGATCGACGGTGGATTCGCTTCGGCAGCCAGCACCTGCTGGTTGCCCACACGAATCCACGGCTTTTCCGCGAGCGGTGTACGAAGGAAATCGAATACGCGATCGAGTATCCGGTTCGCCGCGCCGCGAAGCCGCGGATCCGACTCGAATCCGGCCTGCGCCAGCACCGCGGCCGAGGCCTCACGCAGCACCTGCCGCAGTGCGACCACCGACTCGCGCTCCAGTTTCTTCGCCGGCGGCGGCGTGAACTCAAAGAGCAGCGACGGGTCATCGTCTTCGGCCAGCAGGCGGAAGAGGATTCGGCGCGCATGGTAGACCGACGGCGAATCCTTGTCCCACCCATACTCAAGCAGACGGCGCACGGCATGCACGGTCCCAACGCCCTCGAACTCGTCGCCGCGAACTGAAGGAACCGACAACATCGCACCGTTCCAGATGCCGTCGGCGGCCTGTGTGACCGCCAGCTTCATCGCCGGCGCGAACGAGTACGGCAGGTTCTGGATGGGCGACCCGGCGGCAACCGGAATGCGCGCAACCTCGGTCAACGACCGGTATTTGATCGGTGCGGCGGCATGGTCCAGCAGCCAGCCCAGCGGGAATTTCAGCTCCGCGAGTGGCGGCGGCGGCGGCGGAAAGATCGCCACGGTCGGCGCGGGAGGCTGCGGAATGACGCTTTCTGTGGACATATAACTCGTTTATTTGCAACAGGTTACACAGCAGCAGCCGTGCGCCCCCCTTGGGCGCCGTGAAGGATACAGCTTTTCTCGGGATTCGCCAGTGCGTTTCGGGGGCAAAGAAGCACTTCCCGGGCGCTAAGTTTGCGCCAATGCGAGGCGAATTCGTCGACGTCGGGGGCACGCGCCTCTACTACTACGCGGCGGGATCCCGTGGTGGCGGCGATCCCATGCTGCTTTTGCACGGGTTCCCGGGCTCCTCGCACTCCTGGCGGCATATCGTCCCGCTGATGCCCGACGGTCGGCGGCTGGTGGTGATGGACCTCATGGGCTGCGGTCGAAGCGACGGTCCGCAGCGTCGGAACGCAGCGCATTGCACCATCTCCATGCACACCGCACTCGTCCGCGGACTGCTCGACGACCTCGCGATCACGCGATGCGCGATTGTGGGACATGGACTGGGGGGAGTCATTGCCCAGGCCCTCACGGTTGAGCAGCCGGCGCGGGTCTCGGGACTCGCGCTGATCAGTTCGTTTGGGTTTGACGTTTGGCCTCATCGCCTTGCACGGCTTGCGCGCGCTGCGAGTCCCCTGGGACGTTGGCTCGGGGGAAGTGTCCTTGCGAGCTTTGTCCACGGCTCGGCGATTCGCGGCTACTCCGACCGGGACGAGGGGCGCCGATCGCTCGACCACTCGCTCCGGGCCTACGCGGCGCACCTCGGGGCCAATGCGATCCTCGCGCAGTTGCAAGCCACACGCGACCCGGCAATCCAGGCCATTGCCGCCCGGCTTGGCGAACTCGCGGTACCGACCGCAATCATCTGCGGCGCCGATGATCCGTTTCTGCCGCGCACAATCGGCGAGCGGTTGCAGGCGGCCATCCACGGAGCCACGCTTGATGTGATTTCCGGCGCGGGCCACTTCGTGATGGAAGACGCACCGGAGCGTTGCGCAACAGCCATCCACACGGCGCTCGCTCACTGACCGGGCGGCGCCCGCCTATCGCTGAAGCTTTCGCACCTCGTTCGCCGCGTCCACCAGTCGCTCAATATCTGTGGACACAACGCGCGCCTCCTGCGTCGCCAGCGTCGAGTCAGCGATATTCGATTCCATCGCACTCGATCGCAGCTTGAGCAGGTCAAGCTTCATCGTCTGCAGTAGTATCGCCGAGTTTTCCAGCTGTGACGCCACCTGGTTCCGGCGCTCGGCGAGGTCCTTCAGCGTGGATTGCTGACGCTCGAGCAAGCCAACGCGGCGTTCGCGCTCGGCGCTGTCTGAGCTCGAAGCCCGCGCATCGGCGAGCTTCTGCTCCAGCCGGCGCATCGCCTCGGGCGACGCGTCGCGGTCCAGTTGGTGCATCGCGCCGGCGAGCGCGCGAATCCGTTCCTCGAGTGCTACGGCGGTGCTCTTCACGTCGGGCAACGACAGACGGTCGTGTTCGGGAAGCCGGGCGATCACGTCCCCAATAATCACCTTGGCTTCAGCGGCTTCCTTCACGGTCGCGCCGTGCGGGCCGTCGAGCACGTCTCGCGGGACGCCGCTCAAATCCGGTGCAGGCAATCGTGTGTGTTCGCGCTGCCCGGCCAACACGCGCTGACGGCGCGAGCCGCGTGGTAGGGCGCTCTCCGCCGCCCCTTCCCGGTCACTGGGCGGCTGACGGCGGAACAGGCGCGAGATCGGGATCCCATCAATCCACAGTCCGCTCAACTTCGACATCAGCCCAATGCCCATGCCGAGCGCCGGGAAGATGAACCAGGGGAATTGCGGACTCGTGAAGAAGTTGATCGCCGCGAGAAATCCCACCGTGAAGACGTAGCTCGCCGCGGACCGCTGTACGTTCCGCACGCGGTCTTCAGGCGTCATCGCCGCCCGCCGCTCCGCGCGGTCCTCCCGCTCGAGTTCCCGGCGTTCGCGGCGAGTGAGCGGCTCGGCGTCCCCAGTCGCGGGCTTGTTTCGCTCGCGCCAGGCGCGTCGCTCTTCGCGCCACTTGCGCAGCGCTTCCGCGCCCGACGTGCTCTGCAGCGCATCATCACGAAGCGGATCAAAGCGCCAGGGCTTTGCCGATGATCCGCCGCGCCTTGCGCCGGAGGCCTCGTCTGGCAAACGCGCTGGCGCCGAAGCCTGATCGGCCAGCGCATCACGAAACGCGGCGGCATCCGGCCACCGGTCGTTGCGCCCCTTGGCCATCGCGCGCTCAATGGCGTACACGAGATTTTCGGGTACGCCATCGCGCATCTCGCCAAGCGGCCGCGGCTGCTCGCTGATGTGTTTCATCAGCATACCGGGTGTGTTCTCTGACTTGAACGGCAGTTCACCGGCGAGCATCTGCCAGCCAACGATGCCGAGTGCATAGATATCGGCCCGCCCGTCCACGTCCTTCTCGCCCATGGCCTGCTCAGGGCTCATGTACGCCGGCGTGCCCACCGCAACTCCTGTTGCAGTCAGCCGCAGGTCGCCCTCGGCGGCACGCGCGATCCCGAAGTCGGTCACCAGAGCGCGGCCGCTGGCCGCGTCAATCAGGATGTTGTCCGGCTTGATGTCGCGATGCACCACGCCCTGCGCGTGCGCGTAGCTCAACCCATCCGCCACTTCACGCAGCACACGCCGAACGGTCGCGATATCCGGGCGCGGACGTTCGGCCAGTTGTTTGGCGAGCGGCTCGCCCTCGACCAGCCCCATGGCGAACCACACGATCCCGTTTGTTTCGTCGACGGCGTAGATGGGCACGATGTGGGGATGCGAGAGCCGCGCCGCCATTTGCGCCTCGCGCACGAACCGCGATCGCACGTCCGCGCGAAAGGCGAGGTCGGGCGGCAGTACCTTGAGCGCCACCTTGCGGCGCAAGCGCTTGTCCACTGCTCGGTAGACCACAGCCATCCCACCACGGCCGATCTCCTCTTCGACGTCGAAGATCGCGCCCACCGCTCCTTCGACCCGGCGCTGCAGCGCCTCGGCAGACGCCGCGTCGTCGCTCAAGGCTTGTTGGTGCGCGGCACAATCCGCCGCATTTCATCTGCGACGTACACCGCGCTGTCCACCTCGCGTGCCACCGCCATCGCCTGCTCCGCAATCGAGGTGACGTGCTGCCATGACTCGTCGCCCGTGCGCAGGCGCAGCACGTCGAATTTCATGTTCTGCAGGAGGAGGGCGCAGTTGTCGAGCTTGTCCCCGAGTTCCACCCGCTTGCGCTCGATCTCTACGATGCCGCGCCGCTGGCGTCGCAGCAGTGCCAGGCGCCGGACGCGTGTCTCGCTGGCGCCCCGGTCCAGAGGATTCGCCTGGGCTTCGAGCACCTTGATTTCGGTGTCGATGGCGCGCGCCGACTGCGCGGTGCCACCCGCGCGCTCGAGGTCGGCCAGCTTCGTGGCGATGGCCATCACCGAATCCGCCAGCTTTTGCGCCGTGGCCGGCACTTCGGCGACACGGTTCTTCTCGTTCCGGGGAAGCGAATCCACGATCCGGAGCACCTCGTCACGATCAATGATCGCCTGCCGGGCCAGAGCAGCGTGCGGCCCCGAACCCAGCGCGGCCGCGTCGGCTGCACCGATGCGCCGCGGAGCCATGCCGCCTCCGCCCCGCACCGATGGGTATGCCGACGAGGAACTCAGGTCGCGACGCCGACGCGCACGCGCCTGGATTCGCTTCTCCTTGTTCCAGATGCTCTGGATGTTGTGCTCGAACCACTCGCCCACGGCGTCCCAGAAGAGCCGCTCGCGCGGCACGCGGAACACGTCGTGCCAGTCGTATCCGTCGCTCCAGAGCTTGGCGTATTTGTAGGCGACGTTGATGCCCCAGAAGGCGCTGACCACCAGCAGGTTGGGACCTCCGAAGATGGCCATCAGCGCAAGAAACGCCGACACCCAGAGAAACGGGGACACGCTCCGGCGAAAACGATCCACCGCTGGCTCATTCCACCGAGACAGTTCGTCCGGGCTCGCCTCGATGACATTGTCTTCGTGCGTCAATATCGCGGGCGCGCTGCGGGCGCCTCCGCGGCCACCCCGGCCGGCATCGCTCACCCCGAATCCGTCCGTCGCGCTCGAAGCGCTTTCATACGGGCGGTCCGATGCCGCCACCTGTCGCTGCGGGCGAGGGGCGGGAAGAGCCGGGACGTCGCCGCTATCCAGCGCCTTCACCAGATCGCGTGCAGTGGCAAACCGGTCACCCGGATTCTTCTCCAGGCAGAGCATCACGGCACGCGCAAGATCCGCCGGAACGTTTCCACTCCGCCGCTCGATTGGCACCGGCGCCTCGGAGAGGTGCTTCACGAGCATCGCCGGCGTGTTGTTCGCCACGAAGGGCAGGTCGCCGCAGAGCATCTGGTATGCCACCACGCCCAGCGAGTACAGGTCGCTTCGGCCGTCCAGCGCGCGGTCGCCTGCCGACTGCTCCGGACTCATGAATGCCGGGGTGCCTATCGCAATGCCGGTCGCGGTGAGGCGCGCATCCCCGCCCTCGCTCACCGCACGGGCGATACCGAAATCGGTCACCATCGGGCGGCCGCTCTGGGCGTCCAGCAGAATATTGTCGGGCTTGATGTCGCGGTGCACCACGCCGCGCTCATGCGCGACGGCGAGTGCATCCGCCACCTCGCGCAGGATCCGGCGCGCTTCGGTCGGTTCGATCGGCCCCTTGTCGTGGATGCGCTTGGCGAGGTTGTCGCCATCTACGTACGCCATCACGAAGTACACCAGCCCCTGGCGCTCGTCGACGCTGTAGATCGGCACGATGCTCGGATGCGAGAGCTGTGCGGCCGTCTCGGCTTCCCGCAGGAATCGCGACCGAATCTCCGACCGGAACGCGAGTTCCGGCGGGAGCAGCTTGATCGCCACGTTGCGCTTGAGCCGCGTGTCCTTGGCAAGGAACACAATGCCCATGCCGCCGCGCCCGATTTCCTTATCGAGCTCGTACGTTGGAGCCAGCACGCGCGCGACGTGCGAGCGCAGCTCGGCGTCGGACTGCGTGATCTGCGGATCTTGCACTAGCGAGGGTATGGGGGTGGCAGAGGCAAGCATAGCATAGTCCGCCGCCTCAGGCGAGCCTTGCGTCTCAGCGCTTCGCTCTCAGAGGCCGGCCCTGACCGTTTCTGTCAGACACTACGTCAGAGCGGCACAACAAAGTTGCAATCCCCGCCGAACTGTCGTAAGTCAGGGTGGAACGCCCCTTGCAAGCCTATCAGGCCGTTGAGGCTCCCCGCGGGTACTACCCCGGAGTGCCTGTCCCCGACGGAGAGACCGGTTCCCGATGAGCACTTCTGCCAGCACGTCCACAAGCACCTCCACACGCCAGACCCTGCCCGTCCTGCCCCTCCGTGGGACGGTCATGTTCCCGGGACTCGCGGCACCTATTGCCGCCGGGCGCCCCGGGACCCTGCGCGCCATTGAAGCCGCGCTCAAGGGAGACCGGCTGGTGTTCGCCGTCGCCCAGCGCGACAACGCCGAAGAGCCGGCGCCAGACATCCTCTACTCGATGGGCGTCATCGCCCGCATCGGGCAGGTAAACCGCGGACTGGGCGGGGTCCAGCTTCTGCTGCAGGGTGAAGAGCGCGCTTCGGCACTCCAGTACACGCAGGGCGACGGCTACCTCTCGGCCATCGTGATGAAGACGGACGACATGCTGCCGCTCGATGAGAAGGACCCGGCGTTCGAGGCGCTCCACAAGGAGATCCGCGAGCGTGCGGCCGAGCTTGGCGAGAAGCGCGGCTTGCCCGAGGAGGTGGTGCATCAGGTCCTCGACGCCGTCACGGAACCCGGGAAGTTCGCCGACCTCGTGGCCGGCTACATCGAGCTGCCTGTGCCGGAAAAACAGGGCCTCCTCGAAACGCTTTCTGTTGAGGAGCGGCTCCGCCGCGTCCTTGTCCAGGTGCAGCGCCAGATCTCCCTTCTCGAGGCCCAGGAGGAGATCAAGTCGCAGGTGCAGGAAGAACTCGGCGAGCGTCAGCGAGAAATGTTCCTGCGCGAGCAGATGAAGGCGATCCAGAAGGAACTCGGCGACGACGGTCAGGCCAAGGAGATCGAGGAGCTGCGCGAGAAGCTCGGCAAACTCGATCTGCCGAAAGAGGCACGCACGGAAGTCGAACGCGAACTCGGCCGCCTCGAGCGCTCGGGACGCGAATCGATGGAAGCGCAGGTCATTCGCACCTACCTCGAGTGGATCGCTGAGCTGCCCTGGAACAAACGGTCGGACGACCAACTCGACCTGCCGCACGCCATCCGCGTGCTCGACGAAGACCACTACGGCCTCAAGGACGTGAAGGATCGCGTGCTCGAGTTCCTGGCGGTGCGCCAGCTGCGCGCCCACCAGCTGGCGGAAGAGATCAAATCGACCGGAGAGTTCCCGGCAGCCAAGCTCAAGAGCGCAAAGGACGACGCAACTCCAACACTCAAGAAGAGCGAGGAGCCTGCCGACCGGCCGATCACGGACCAGAAGGAAGCAAAAGCCCGCGCCATGGCAAAGGGCCCAATCCTCCTATTCGCGGGCCCGCCTGGCGTCGGCAAGACCAGCATTGCCAAGTCCATCGCTCGTTCCCTTGGCCGCGAATACGTGCGCGTTGCGCTCGGTGGCGCGCGTGATGAGGCCGACATTCGCGGTCATCGGCGCACGTACGTTGGCGCGATGCCGGGCCGCATCATCCAGGGAATGAAGCAGGCCGGCACAAAGAATCCCGTCTTCCTGCTCGATGAAGTCGACAAGCTCGGTGTCTCCTTCCAGGGCGACCCATCGAGCGCGCTGCTCGAGGTGCTCGACCCCGCGCAGAACGACACCTTCACCGATCACTACCTGGGTGTGCCGTTCGACCTGAGCGAGGTGCTCTTCATCGCCACGGCGAACTTCATCCAGAACATCCCCGGCCCGCTGCTCGACCGGATGGAAATCGTCGAGTTCGCCGGCTACACCGAGCGGGAGAAGGCGGAGATCGCCAAGAAGTACCTGATCCCGCGCCAGATGGAGGAGAACGGTCTCGCCCCGAAGAATGTGACCTTCACGGATGAGGCGGTGGCTGCGCTCGTCTCGAAGTACACGCGCGAGAGCGGTGTGCGACAGCTCGAACGTGAGATCGGTGCGGTGGCGCGCAAAGTGGCGCGCCGCGTTGCCGCTGGCGACAAGAACACGATGATCGACGACGGAATCGTCTCCGATGACGAGATTCGCGAGCTCCTTGGCCGGCCGCGCGTGCGCCCGGAAAAGGCGAACGAAGTGCACGAGGTCGGCATCGCGACAGGCATGTACTACACGCCGATGGGCGGCGACATCATGTTCGTCGAAGCCTCCGTGCGCCCGCTCACGCAGGCCATCGGCAACGAAGGTTCCACGGGTGCGCCGGTGGCGCTTGTACTCACCGGCCAGCTCGGCGACGTGATGAAGGAGTCGGCGCGCGCAGCGTTCACCTATGTCACAAAGAATGCCGAAAAGCTCGGCATTCCCAAGACACGTCTCGGCGCAGTGGAAACACATATCCACGTGCCGGCCGGCGCGATCCCGAAGGATGGCCCGTCAGCCGGTGTGGCGATTGCCACGGCGCTCGCCAGCGAACTCTCGGGGCGCCCGGTGCGCCGCGAGGTGGCGATGACCGGCGAAATCACATTGCGCGGCCGCGTGCTGCCGATCGGTGGCGTCAAGGAAAAAGTCCTCGGTGCGCTACGCGCGGGCATGACCACGATCGTGATTCCGAAGGACAACGAAGCGGATCTCGAGGATGTGCCAGACGAGGCGAAGGCCAAGCTCACCTTCCACTCGGTCGAGACGCTCGAAGAGGTACTGAAGCTCGCGTTGGTCGAAGAGACACCGGCGGCCAAGCAGTTGCAGGTCGTGTAGCGCAGCGCCCGTTGCAGTGCGACGGGGGCAGTCGGCATCGCCGACTGCCCCCGTCTTCTCGTCCCCTCACGTCCCCCTACGTCCCGCCGTTCCCCGCAGTGTTACGGTTTCTTGATCGGCGTGACTTTGCCCTTCTCGTCTACCGTGAACTTGGGTTCGATCACACTGTCGCGGAGCGGCCCCTCGGCCTTGGGCGCTGCAGTCTTCGGCGAACTGTCGGCCTTCACCTGAATCGTCGAGTCAACCGGCGTCACGGGGGTTGCGACCGGAGCGGAAGCAGCCGGCGGCGTTTCTGCCGGCGGTGCCTTCTCACAGCCACTCACCGCAGCGGCAACGGCAACCATTAGAAGTGCGCGCATCAGTTGCTCCGGGGAATTCGGGTGACACGGCCGGCGTTGTCCACCCTGCCGATCGGTTCGAGCACCGTCTCGATGATTTCGAAACCGCCATTGCCCTGGGCTTCGGCGATCTTCGCGTAGGCCAGCGCGGCGGTGCTCGGCACAGTGTACGTGTCAAATGGCAGCGAATTGACTATGTAGCCGATGTCGCCGAGAGCGCCGATCGTAATGCGGCTCAGCGGGTTGGGAGTACCAACGGCGGAAATGAATCCGGTCATCAGTTCCGTGCGAAATCCAATGCCCGTTGCAGTTGTTGTTTCGCGCCAGTGTGAGCCGGCAGTTCCCGGACCGTTAACGGCGTCCACTGGAACCGATCCAGCGCCGCACGCGGTGGGCGCCGTACCCCCGTGTGCGAGGCAACCGTTGAGTGCCTGAGCACCGGTAAACGCCCATGAAGCGGTATTCTGGCCTGAGACCAAACCCTTGTTCCCCCAGATCTGACTGGTCGCCCCAACGACGTGCAGCATCTCGTGGAGGATCAAGTCGCCGAGGCGCCCATTGTTGACCTGATTCTGCAGGTCAGCCACGTCAAAGTTCATCACACCGATAAGGGTTAGACCGGTGGAGTTGCGAACGAAACAGGGCCCGGCGTTCCCGAGCACATTCCCAACGCCATCGATGGTCTTGACCGTGGCATATATGATCACATCATCGATGGTCTCGGTCAGCGGCGCGACTCCCGTGACTCCGCAGCCAGTAATGTCGAGCGGGTTCGGCGGTCCAAGTACGAGGTCCGGCTGCTCGCCCGTGATGATTCCGCTGATACGACCGGCGGCGTTGAAAAACGCCGCTTGAATCGTTGCGTCCACACTGGGACCAAAGAAGCGCACATCCACGTTGTAGCTGGTCTGAACACTGGCCGTTGCCTGCGCCGTGAAGGTGCCGGCGGTGGCGGTCAGCGACTGAGCCGTGGCGATCTTTCCCAGTGTCCATGCCGGCGCGGTGGCGATGCCCGATGCGTTTGTAGTCACGGCGGCGCTGCTGGCAAGCGAGCCGCCTCCGGCCGTCACGCTGAAGGTCACCGGGATGTTCGGCACACCGTTGTTGAAGCGGTCGGCGACCTTGAATCCCACGGACGCGGGCGCCGTACCCGCAGCGGGCGCCGCCTGACTGTTGCCGGAAGCCACGGTGAGCTGCGACGGCACATCAGCCGTGCCCGTGGCGCTCAGGACGAGCGGAGTCGATAGCCCGCTGACCGTGACCGTGACCTGATTGACGCCCGCGGTTTGTCCCAATGTCCAGGTGCCCACCGAAGTCCCCGATGCATTGGACGATGTCGGCGCGTTGGTGAGCGTGCCACCTCCACTCGTCACAACCACGCTCACGCCGACTCCGCCCATGGCGTTGCCGCTCGCGTCCCGGACTACAAACGTCGGTGCGGCACCCAGCACGGCACCCACGGTGCCGCTAACCGTCGCGGTGGACGTCGCGGCGACGCTGGCCGGTGGTGGCGGGGCCGTTGAATCCTTTCCGCATGCACCCAGGATCGCGACAACCGCGAGTGCGAGGGCTGCGGACCGATGCCGCTGGAGTGAAGTCGTCACGTGAGGTCGGTGGGTCGAAGAGAGGGTCGGGACTGGCGTGAACCCCGCCGCATCGCGGAGCGGCGGTCGAGGTCGCTAGAAGATGATCGGACCAAGAGCGAACAGCGCACGCGCGCGCACCCGCAGCGCGCCAGGTTCAGTGCCGGAAATAAAGTACTCCACGTATCGCTGGTCGGCAGGCGTTGCGGCGGATGCAAGCTTGCCGGTGGCGCGGTCCAGCACCGCCTTCTCCACGCCTGCGGGCGGCTCGTTCCACGCGTCGCTGGGACGGGCCCATCCGGCCCGCTCAATCATGCGCGCAAAGATCGGCGCCGCCAGGGTCCCGCCCGCCACACCGCGCTCCGCGATCGGTTGCGGCCGGTCGAACCCGAGCCAGACGCCAGCCACGATGTCGGGCGTCATGCCCACGAACCACACGTCGGTGTTGTCGTCGGTCGTGCCGGTCTTGCCAGCGACCGGAACATCCGCAGGAAGGATGCGCCGCACGGCGGTCGCCGTGCCGCGCTCCACCGCATCGCGCATCATGTCGCGCACAATGAACGCCGCTGCCGGCGAGATCGCACTCGGTAACGTGTCGGTGCCGGTTTCCAGTACGGTGCGCCGGTCCGGCCCCTCGATTCGCGCAATCAGGCGCGGTTCAACCGGCGTGCCCATGTTCGCAAACGTGGTGTACGCCGCGACAAAATCGATCGGCCGAACCACAGATGCCCCGATGGCGCTGGAGGGATACGGCGCAATGCTCGTCCCTAGCCCGAACCGTTTTGCCATGGCAATCACCGAGTCAGCCCCGAGAGTGAGCCACAGTTGCACGGCCACGGGGTTACGCGACTTGGCGATCGCGTCACGCAGGGTCAGCTCGCCGAGGAACTCCCCGTCGGAGTTCTTCGGCCGGTACGTCTGGCGATCATAGGTGATTTCCAACGACGTGTCAGGTACGATCGAATTGGCAGGAATCGAATCGGAGATGGCCCGGGCATACACGAACGGCTTGAAGCTCGATCCCGGCTGCCGCAGTCCGTTGGTCGCCCGGTTGAACGGCGCCTCGGTGTAGCTCCGCCCGCCCACCAGCGCACGCACGTCGCCTGTCCGCGGGTCGATCGCCACCACAGCACCCTGGAGGAAGTCCGTGTTGCCTCGCGGGTGATTGGCCAGCGTTGGTTGCTTCCAGTTGGGCCGTTGCTCGATCGCAGCGGTCTCGTCGAGCAAGGCCGAGACCGCCGCGCGCTGCAGCGCGGGATCGAGCCCGGTGTGAATCCGGTAGCCGCCCTGCGAGACCGGAATCCCCGCCCGCTCCGCCTGCGCGCGCACGGCGTCCACGAAGTACGGCGCCGCCGCCGACATGCCGCCGTTCGGCACCGTGCGCACCGGCTCCTTCTTGGCCGCGTCGGCCTCGGCACGCGAGATCATCTGTTGCTTTACCATCAAGTCGAGAATCGCATCGCGCCGGTTCCTCGCACGCGCGGGGTACCGTCCCGGGTCGTACTGCACCGGACTCTTCGGCAGTCCCGCGAGTGTCGCGGCCTCGGCGAGCGTGACCTGCGCCGCGCCCTTCCCGAAGTAGTGGCGGGCCGCCGCCTCCACACCGTACCATCCGCGCCCAAACAGGATCTGGTTGAGGTAGGCCTCCAGAATCTGCTGCTTGGAATAGTTGCGCTCCATTTCGAGGGCGGCGCGTTGCTCACGCAGCTTGCGCATCGGGGACAGGTCGCGCCGGTTGATCAGGTCGGGGTGCATGTTCCCGACCAACTGCTGCGTGATGGTGCTCGCTCCACGGAACGAGCCCGTGAGATTGTCCTTGATCGCGCCGGCAATACCAATCACATCCACGCCGTTGTGCGAGTAGAACCGCTGGTCCTCAACCGCGATGAATGCGTTGGGGAGGTACGCCGGCAGCGTCTTGATCGACACGATGGTCCGCCATTCGCGGCCAATTTCCCCAAGCAACGAGCCGTCGCGTGCAAACACCTGTGACGACTGCGGCGGCGTGATCAACTGCCACGCTTCAACCGCCGCCTGTGCGGGCGCAGGATTTTGCGCGGCGATTGCCGCCGGGATCAGGAGAATCGCGAGAAGCCGCATCCACGAATTATACCCCGAATGCAAGTGATTGCAGGTCAACGACTTGCACCACCGTTGGCGGCGAACTTCGCGGGGTGCGAGCTTTCTTTGCAATGGCTCCGGTGCATCTCGCAATCGCGCAGTTCAGGCCCAGCAAGGGCGACGTCGCGCTCAACACCACGCGCATCGGCGAGATCCTGGCGCAAGCCACCGAGCTCACGCCCACACCGCACGTCGTGCAGTTCGCCGAAACCGTGCTGTCCGGCTACTTCGTTGAAGGCGCCGTTCGCGAAACGGCAACTACTCCCGACGCTCTGGCCACCTCGCTTGCCGAGGCGTACCACGTGGCCGGCGGCCGAACGGCGATTGATGCAGTCGTTGGATTCTATGAGACCCTCGGCGGCACGCTCCACAACAGCGCGGCC
>JARIET010000033.1 GCA_031127185.1 Gemmatimonadota bacterium
TGCGCGCCTTCGGCTACGGGTCCAACTCGGACATTCTCCGACTCTTCTTCGCCGTCCGCGAGCTCGACCTCACCAAGAAGCGTGAAGGCCGCGCGGAAAACCGCGAAGTCATTGGCGCGATCGTGGCGCAGAACATCTCGCTGGCCGGCGAAGCGGCCGTGCCTGACGCGCCCAAGCTCAAGACCAAGAAGGCCCGGGCCGAGCGCGAGCGTGCCGAGTCGGAACTCGTCGTGCGCGAAGGCGACGAGCTGACCGAAGAGGTGTTCAACCGCCTCCGGCGCCTCAAGATCGACACCATCAAGGTGTTCGCAAGCTACGCCGCCGTGGACCTCCGCGATGAACTCGAGTTGATGGATCGCGGCGAGCGCACCACGCCGCGCATCATTGCCGTCGACGAAGTGGACCCGGAGACCGGCGAAGTCGTCGCCGAAGCCGGCGACAAGCTCAGCGAGACGCTCGCCAAGCGTCTCCGCAAGCACGGCCTCAACAAGGTGCGTTGCCTTGTGCCGAGCGGACGCGCCGAGAGCACGCTGATCAAGAACACGCTCGCCAAGGATCCGACCAACCCGATCCACTTCGACGACGAATCACGTCGTCGCCGTGGCCACAAGGATTCCACCGACGCCGAGTTCGGCGAGGCAGAGGCCCTCAAGGCCATCTACTCGCTGCTCCGTCCGGGCGACGCGCCGAACAAGGAAACGGCCAAGACGGCACTTGAGCGGTTGTTCTTCTCGCCCAAGCGCTACGACCTCGGCCGCGTGGGCCGGTACAAGATCAACCAGCGCCTCGGGCTGTCGACGCCGGCGAACCACACGGTCCTCACCAAGGACGACTTCATCGCCATCGTCCGCTACCTCGTGGAACTCCACGAAGGTCGCGGGCACGTGGACGATATCGACCATCTGGGCAACCGTCGTATCCGCTCGGTGGGCGAACTCATCGCCAACCAGTTCTCCGTTGGCCTCTCGCGCATGGCGCGGCTGGTCAAGGAGCGGATGAGCATCAACCAGGACACCGAGAAGATCGCGCTCGACGACCTCGTCAACGCGCGCACCGTCTCGGCCGTGATCCAGGCCTTCTTCGGGTCGTCGCAGCTGTCGCAGTTCATGGACCAGACCAATCCGCTCGCCGAGCTGACGCACAAGCGTCGGTTGTCGGCGCTTGGACCTGGCGGCCTCACGCGCGAGCGGGCCGGCTTCGAAGTCCGCGACGTGCACTATTCGCAGTACGGCCGGATGTGCCCCATCGAAACGCCTGAAGGTCCGAACATCGGACTGATCACGTCGCTCGCCTGCTACGCGCGGGTGAACGACCTGGGCTTCGTGGAAACGCCGTACCGCGTGGTGAAGAACGGCAAGGTGACGCACGAGATCACCTGGCTCGACGCGAACAAGGAAGAGGACTCGACGATCGCGCAGGCCAACGCCAAGCTCAACGACGACTCGACGTTCGTTGACGAGCTGGTGCTGTGCCGTCACGGCTCGGACTTCCCGCTGCTGTCGCCCGACCGCATCGACTATATGGATGTGTCGCCCGAGCAGCTGGTGTCCATTGCCGCGGCGCTCATCCCGTTCCTCGAGCATGACGACGCCAACCGCGCGCTGATGGGCTCGAACATGCAGCGGCAGTCCGTGCCGTTGCTGAATCCGCAGACGCCGCTCGTTGGCACCGGTCTCGAAGAGACGGTCGCTCGCGACTCGGGCGCCACGGTCATCGCCAGGCGCGGTGGTGTGGTCACCCGCGTCACGGCGGACGAAATCCTCGTGGACGCCGGGCCGGTGGAGAAAGGCAAGAAGGGCGCTGACGAGCCGCTGGCACGGCTCACGCAGCAGGATCGTTACAAGATCCGGAAGTACTGGCGCACCAATCAGGACACCGCGATCAACCAGCGCCCGATCGTCCGTCGTGGACAGCACGTCAAGGCGGGCGAGGTGCTGGCCGACGGTGCGGCAACCGAACACGGCCAGCTGGCCCTCGGCTCGAACGTGCTCGTGGCGTTCATGCCCTGGTACGGCCACAACTTCGAGGACGCGATCGTCCTCTCCGAGCGGCTGGTGAAGGAGGACGTGTATTCGTCCATCCACATCCAGGAACTCGAGCTGCACGTGCGCGACACCAAGCGCGGGCAGGAAGAAATCACGCGTGAAATCCCGAACGTCTCGGAAGAGTCGCTCGTGGACCTCGACGAGCGCGGGATTGTCCGCATCGGCGCGCACGTGCGGCCAGGCGACATTCTCGTCGGCAAGATCACGCCGAAGGGTGAGACCGAACTTTCCCCGGAAGAAAAACTCCTCACGGCGATCTTCGGCGAAAAGGCCAAGGACGTGAAGGATTCATCGCTCAAGGTTCCGCCGGGCGTCGAAGGCGTGGTCATTGACTGCAAGATCTTCTCGCGCGTGGAAGACCAGGTCGTCGAGAAGGACCGCGGCGAGCGGATCGGCGAGGTGCGCCGCCTCGAAGGTGAGGAAAAGGTGCGCGTCAACGATGTGCGCGACGGCGAACTGAAGGCGCTGCTCGACGGCCAGACCGTGGCAATGGCGCTCAAGGCCGGCACGGTTGAAGAGGCGATTCCGGCCGGCACCAGGCTCGACGGCGCGGTGCTCGACGGCCTCCGGCTGGCGACCATCGACCTGAAGAGTTTCCGCGTCGAGAACAAGAAGGTCAACGACGCGATGCGCGAGATCATCGACGCGGCCAACGAAGTGAAGGCCAAGATCGAGGAGAAGGCGGAAGAGCGCATCGACCGCATCCTGCAGCCCGATGAACTGCCCCCGGGCGTCATCCAGCTCGTGAAAGTCTACCTCGCCGAGAAGCGGAAGATCTCGGTGGGCGACAAGATGGCCGGCCGTCACGGCAACAAGGGTATCGTTGCCCGTATCGTGCCTGAAGAAGACATGCCTTTCCTGCCGGATGGTCGGCCGGTGGACATCGTCCTCAACCCGCTGGGCGTGCCCAGCCGCATGAACGTCGGGCAGATCCTCGAGACCCACCTGGGGTGGGCCGCGCGGATCCTCGGCTTCTATGCCAAGACGCCGGTGTTCCAGGGCGCGAACGAGCGCGAGATCGGCATGCTGCTCAAGCTTGCCGGCCTCAACTGGATCAAGGGCGCCCTGCGTCTGAAGTCGCCGGCCCCGCTGCCGTCCGACAAGGAAATCAAGACGCTCATGGCCGACATCCGGCCCGAAGTCGGGTCGGTGGGCAAGGTCGAACTGCTGGCCGATGCCACGCTGAACGACCTGGGTAGCCGCGCCATGTCGCAGGAGTCACGCGACGTGTTCCACGGCATCCGCGACTTCATCGCGGGCGCAGCCAAGGAACTCGCCGACCGCGAGCTCGAAGCCCTCACGCACGCGGTGTCCTTCAATGAGAAGGCCGTCGAGAGCGAGGACTTCGCGGCATCACGCAAGGCGGAGTTCAAGAAGGCACAGAAGGAGGCCGAGAAGCAGGTGGCGATGAGCGGTGCGGACATCCTCGAGGCGCACGGCCTCCCGGCGCTGGCCGCCATGCTCACCAAGAAGACCGACGCGGATGTGGACGCCGCGGCAGTGGAACTGCTGCTGCATGCGGGGCTGAAGCCGGGCGGCAAGATTCGCCTGCGCGATGGCCGGACGGGCGAGCGCTTCAGCACGCCGGTGACGGTGGGCGAAGTGTACATGCTCAAGCTCTCCCACCTCGTGGACGACAAGATCCACGCGCGGTCCATTGGACCCTATTCGCTCGTCACGCAGCAGCCGCTCGCCGGCAAGGCGCAGTTCGGCGGCCAGCGTTTCGGCGAAATGGAAGTGTGGGCGCTGGAGGCATACGGCGCCGCGCACACGCTGCAGGAAATCCTCACGGTCAAGTCGGACGACGTGAATGGCCGGTCGCGCGTGTACGAGGCGATCGTGAAGGGCCAGAACCTGCCGGATCCAGGCACGCCAGAGTCGTTCAACGTGCTCGTCAAGGAACTACAGGCGCTGGGTATCCACGTCACGATGGAAGCCAATGCCGATGGCTACAACTCTCCCTTCGGTAATGGGAGCGAGGAATAACCGATGATTGACTTCCGAAATGCGCGCGAGACGCGCTCTGCAGCGTTCGACTACATCCAGATCCGCATCGCGTCACCCGAAGAGATCCGCGGTCCCCGCGACTCCAAGGAACGCGAGCGCCTGGAGATGGCCGGCCTACGCTCCTGGTGGAGCTGGGGTGAGGTCACAAAGCCCGAAACCATCAACTACCGCTCGTTCAAGCCGGAGAAGGACGGCCTCTTCTGTGAGCGGATCTTTGGTCCGGTCAAGGATTGGGAGTGTCATTGCGGCAAGTACAAGCGGATTCGTTATCGCGGCGTGATCTGCGACCGCTGCGGCGTCGAGGTGACGCTCAGCAAGGTGCGGCGCGACCGCATGGGCCACATCGAGCTGGCCGTGCCGGTGGCGCACATCTGGTTCTTCAAGACGTTGCCGAGTCCCATGGGCAATCTCCTCGACCTCACGCTGCGTGATCTCGAGAAGGTGGTCTATTACTCGAACTACGTCGTGTTGGAGCCGGGCAACCAGACCGAAGTGCCGGAAACCAATGCGGCCATCCCCGGCACGATGCGCGACGTCGTGCAGAACATGCTGCTCGACGAAGACCAGTACCTGTGGCTGCGCGCCAAGGCCCGCGAAGAGGGCGACACGGCCTTCAGCGCAGACATCGGGTCGCCGGCTGTGCGCGAGCTCCTCAAGCGCCTCGACGTCGACAAGCTTGCCGAGACCCTGCGGACGCAGGTGCTCACCGAGACGTCGCAGCACAAGAAGAAGGCGATGCTCAAGCGGCTGAAGGTGGTGGATGCCTTCCGCAACTCGGGCGACCACGGCGACGTGCGCAACAAGCCGGAATGGATGATCCTGGACGTGATCCCCGTGATCCCGCCCGATCTCCGTCCACTGGTGCCGCTCGACGGCGGACGCTTCGCGACCTCGGACCTGAACGATCTTTACCGTCGCGTCATCAATCGCAACAACCGCCTCCAGAAACTCATTGTGCACCGCGCGCCGGAAGTCATTCTCCGGAACGAGAAGCGCATGCTGCAGGAAGCGGTGGACGCGCTGTTCGACAACGGTCGCCGCTCCAAGGCGATCCGCGGCCGCGGCAAGCGTCCACTCAAGTCCCTCTCCGACATGCTCAAGGGCAAGCAGGGCCGGTTCCGTCAGAACCTGCTCGGCAAGCGCGTGGACTACTCGGGGCGTTCGGTCATCGTCGTCGGCCCGGAACTCTCGCTGCACCAGTGCGGGCTCCCGAAGGCGATGGCGCTCGAACTCTTCAAGCCGTTCATCATCCACAAGCTGGTGGAGAAGGGCATCGCCGAGACGGTCAAGCGCGCCAAGAAGATCGTGGAGCGTGAGTCGAACGAAGTCTTCGAAATCCTCGAAGAAATCATTCGCGACCACCCGGTGTTGCTCAATCGCGCACCCACGCTCCACCGCCTCGGCATTCAGGCGTTCGAGCCCGTGCTCGTGGAAGGCAAGGCCATTCGAATTCACCCGCTCGTCTGCGCGGCGTTCAACGCCGACTTCGACGGTGACCAGATGGCCGTGCACGTACCGCTTTCGTATGAAGCGCAGCTCGAGGCGCGCGTGCTCATGCTCTCGAGCAACAACGTGCTCAAGCCGGCCGACGGCCGCCCGGTGGCGGAGCCCAGCCAGGACATCGTGCTCGGCTGCTATTTCGCCACCAAGGCCCCGCCGGGCTTCGACGACCTGATCAAGGATCCAAAGCAAGTGGCCAAGCTGCGGGCGTTTGTCTCGCCCGTGGAAATCGAGATGTCGCTCGCCATGGGGCGCCTCGACATCCACTCGGCCATCCGGTTCCTGATCACGACCGACGGCAAGCAGCGCTGGGAGAACACGACGGTGGGTCGCGTGCTCTTCAACCAGATCGTGCCGCCCGGCATCGGGTTCCAGAACCGCGACATGAAGAAGAAGGTGTTGTCAGAGCTGGTCTTCGAGTCCTACCGGCAGGCTGGGCTGACGCAGACCGTCGGGTTCCTCGACCGCCTCAAGGAGTTCGGTTTCCGCAACGCCACCCGCGGCGGCGTCTCGATCGGCATCGAGGATCTCGAAATTCCGGCGGAGAAGGAATCGCTGCTCGAAGAAGCCACCGCGCGGGTGGAACGCTTCCAGAAGGCGTACCAGACCGGCAACATCACGAACGGTGAGCGCTACAACAAGGTGATCGACACGTGGACGCACGCGAATAACGACATCGCGGACGCCATGGTGAAGCACATGCGGGAATCGCAGAGCGGCTACAACCCGGTCTTCATGATGTTCGACTCGGGTTCACGTGGCTCGCGCGACCAGATCCGTCAGCTCGCCGGTATGCGCGGCCTGATGGCGAAGCCGCAGAAGAAGCTCACGGGCGGCATCGGCGAAATCATCGAAAGCCCGATCAAGTCGAACTTCCGCGAAGGCCTCTCGGTGCTCGAGTACTTCATCTCGACCCACGGTGCGCGTAAGGGTCTGGCCGACACGGCGCTCAAGACGGCCGACGCCGGCTACCTCACGCGGCGTCTCTGCGACGTGGCACAGGACGTGACCATTGCCGAGGAAGATTGCGGCACGATCATGGGCCTCGAGATCGGCGCGCTGAAGGAAGGCGAAGACATCATCGAGCCGCTGTCGGAGCGTATCGTCGGAAACGTGGCGGCGGAAGACGTTGAAGATCCGCAGCTGCTCGACGAGTCCGGCCGGCGCACGTTGCTGGTTGAGACGGGCCAGATGATTGATGAGGACACGGCTCGCGCGATTGAAGAGTCGGGTATTGAAACGATCAAGATCCGGTCGGTGCTCACCTGCGAGGCCAAGCGTGGTCTCTGCCGGATGTGCTACGGCCGGAACCTGGCGACGATGCAGATGGTCGACATCGGCGAGGCCGTGGGTATCATCTCGGCCCAGTCGATCGGCGAACCCGGCACGCAGTTGACGCTGCGAACCTTCCACATCGGTGGCACGGCGGCGCGTATCGCCGAGCAGACGGCGCGGAAGACGAAGGTGGCCGGCATCATCGAGTTTGGTGACCGCTTGATCAACGTCACGAACCGCGAAGGCCAGCAGATCGTGACCTCCTACGAAGGCGAAATCTTCATTCGCGCCTCGAAGGACAAGCACTCGCCGGTGTCGGCGCGGCTGCAGGTGCCGCTCGGCGCCATCCTCGCCGTCAAGGATGGCGACGAGGTGGCGAAGGAGCAGGTGGTATTCAGCTGGGACCCATACACCAATCCGATCATTGCGGATGTGGCGGGCGAAGTGCGGTTCGTGGATCTCGTCGAGGACGAGTCGTTTGCCGAGGAGCTCGACGAGCTCACCGGCCTGCGCCAGCGCGTCGTCATCGAGGACCGCGAAAAGAAGCTCCACCCGCACATCGAGATCTGGCAGACAAAGGGCGGAAAGGAAAAGCGCATTCGCGACTTCGTCATTCCGGTGGGCGCGCAGCTTACCGTGGAAAATGGCGACGATATCACGGCGGGTACGGTACTCGCCAAGGTCAATCGTGAGGCGTACAAGACCCGCGACATCACGGGTGGTCTGCCGCGCGTCGCTGAACTCTTCGAAGCACGTCGTCCGAAGGATCCGGCGACCATCTCCGAGGTGGACGGCATCGTGCGGTTCGGCGAGATCAAGCGCGGCAAGCGCGAGATCTTCGTCCAGCCGCTGCGCACGGACGGTTCGCCGGACGAGACGCAGCAGGCGCAGCTGTACGAAGTGGCGGCCGGCAAGCACTTGCGCGTGCACGAGGGTGATCGCGTGCGCGCCGGTGACCGTCTCTCTGAAGGTCCGGTCAATCCGCACGACATTCTGCGCATCCGGGGACCACGCGCAGTGCAGGAATACCTGCTGAACGAAGTGCAGGAGGTCTACCGCCTGCAGGGCGTGAAGATCAACGACAAGCATATCGGCGTGATCGTGCGCCAGATGCTGCAGAAGGTTCGCGTGCTCGATCCGGGCGATACGGAATGGCTCGAGGGCGAGAACGTGGACAAGGGTGCCTTCCGCGATGCCAACGACCGGGCGAAGAAAAAGAAGAACAAGCCCGCGTCGTCGGAGCCGTTGCTCCTGGGCATCACGAAGGCCTCGTTGACGACGCAGTCGTTCATCTCGGCCGCGAGCTTCCAGGAAACCACGCGAGTGCTGACCGATGCGGCAATCCGCGGTGCCAAGGACAACCTCCTCGGCCTCAAGGAGAACATCATCATCGGTCACCTGATTCCAGCCGGTACAGGTATGTACCGCTATCAGCAGGTGGATATGGATATCGAGCCGCCGCCAATGCCGGTCGAGCCGTCGTTCAGCTCGGACGCGCTTGGTGCGGGCCTGCTCGGCACGCCGCTGGGCGAGGGCGTGGCGCCGTTCGCGGCGTTGCCGGACGAGGATTGAACGACATCAGCGAGTGAACGGCTGACGGTTCACGGTTGACAGAAAACGAATACGACAGCGGCCCGGGGCGGTTCATCGCTCCGGGCCGTTGTGTTTTCTACGCCGGCGGGTCTGGCCGGCGCGGCGCGCTGAGTAGCTTCCACCGGTGGTGACTCAGCCTCCCAACGCCGCGGCCCAGCGCCTGCTCGATCAGTTTCTTGCCGAGCCGGGCACACGGGTATTGTCAGAGATTCTCGCCTGGCTGCTGGATGCGCAGCCCGGCCTGATTGGCTTTGAATCGCCTCGCACGCGACGCCTTGGGGCACTGCACGATGCGATCGAGCGGCACGAGCGATCGGATCGGCTCGGCGCAAAGCTCCGGGAAGTCTGGGAGCACCACTCCGGCGTGCGACTCCTGGCCGAGGTTGGGCTTCCGGTGCACAGCACGCTGCTCAAGGAATCGGCAGAGCGACTGGTGGACCGGCTCGTTCCCCGATCCGATCCGGCGGACGATCTCTACGTGTTGGTGGCGCGGCTGAAGCTGCGGGATGACGACATCGCCTGGCTCGAGGGTCTCTCGCCAGACGACATTGCGCCGTGGCGAAGCATCGTGGCGATTCCGGCTGCGACGTTCGCCGGTGCGGCGCGGCTTGTCGCTCACCGCCTTGCCGCGGCCGGTGTCAACCGCGAGCTGCTCCAGCTCAATGCCAGCGCGCCGGACGGCGAGTCGCCCTTTCTCCGGCTGCCCGCCGCAGTTGAGGCGTTGATTGCCGCGCCAATTGATGCGGTGAGGCAGGCCGCCTATGCCGCAGTGCGTGCTGACGTGGATGATGCCAGCCGCGCGGCACATCGGGCACTCGATGAGCGCGGAGTCTCTACGGACGTGCTATTCACGCTTGAGTTGATCGACATTCTCCTCCGGCGACTCGATGAGCTCGTTGGCGCCCTCGGCGGGAACACTGACCGACGCCTCCTGGCAGGCGAACTGCTCCGTGGGAGCCGCAGCCAACGTGGGGTGCGTTCGCTGGCGCGTAACACGGTGAAACGGCTCGCGCTCACGGTGACAGAACACACCGCTGAGACCGGCGAGCACTACGTGGCGCGGAACCGCGCCGAGTTTGATGCGACGGGACGGTCGGCGGCGGGCGCGGGCGTGTTGACGGCGTTCACTGCCGTGATCAAGTACGTGTTGGCGGCGGCGCCTTTCGCGCCGGCCGTGCAGGGGTTAGGTGCTGCGCTCAACTACTCACTGAGCTTTATCGCCATTCAGTTCGCGCACTTCACGCTCGCATCCAAGCAGCCGGCGATGACGGGCGCCGCGCTCGCCGCGGCGCTCGGCGATCGGGATGCGGTCGCACGACAAGTGGAACTCGTCGCCGGAATCTCGCGCTCGCAAGTCGCCGCGACGATCGGCAATGTGTTCGCCACGGTCCCGGTCGCGGTGCTGATCTCGGTGGTTGTCCGCTGGTTGTCCGGCGCACCCGTGCTCAACGAGGAGACGGCCCTCCATTCGGTGCACGCCGTCCATCCGTTGTTCTCGTTGACCATTCCGTATGCGATGCTCACCGGCGTTTTTCTCTGGGCCTCGAGCCTCGCGGCCGGCTGGGCCAAGAACTGGAGCGCCTATCGCGGTCTGCCCGAGGCGCTCAGCCGCCACCGCGGCCTTTCCGCTGCGCTTGGCCACAGCGTCGCCATCCGCGCGGGTGATTTTGCCGCACGGCATCTGAGCGGGATTGTCGGCTACCTCACGCTTGGCGTACTTCTGGGATTCGTGCCCGTGGCGGTCAGCAGCTTTCTCGGCATCCCGCTGGAAGTGCGCCATGTGACCCTTCAGGCGGCATCGCTCGCGCTCGCGTCCGCGTCGCTGTTTGGGACCCCGGCCTTCGCGTGGAGCGAGGCGGCGTGGGGGGGGCTCGCCATTGGGCTGATTGGCATCTGCAACATCGGCGTGTCGTTCGCTCTGGCGCTGCACACAGCGATGCGTGCACGAGACCTCGGCACCGGTGAGCGCGCGCGGCTCTGGGCCGCCATCCGCGCGGCGTTTCGTGAGAGGCCGTCGCGTTTTCTTTGGCGCCCGCGGGACTGATCTGTGGCTGATGCCGTTCGCCGCAGGGTCATAGTGGTTGGGGCAGGGGCGGCCGGAACGATGGCGGCCATCTTCGCGGCGAAATCTGGAGCGGAGGTCGTACTGCTCGAGGGCTCGAAAGACGGCGGCCGCAAGATCCTCATTAGCGGTGGAGGGCGATGCAACATCCTGCCGATGCGCGTGGGTGAATCGCGGTTCGTGACTGACTCGTCGGCCAACACGCTGCGCCGGATCGTACGTTCCTGGCCGCTCGCCGAGCAGCGTGCGTTCTTCGAAAACGACGTTGGAATTGCGCTGGCTGATGAACCGGAGTCGGTGAAGGTCTTTCCGGCGTCGCACCGTGCGCGCGATGTGCGCGATGGGCTGCTAGCGCTGGCGGCGCGCAATGGCGCGTCGGTGCAGATGAACGCGCGTGTCACCGATGTGGTGCCCGAGTCCGGTCGCTGGCGAGTGGAGATCGCCGGGCGCGAGCCGATGGTAGCCGATGCCGTGATCATCGCTTGTGGCGGGCTCTCCGTGCCGGCCACCGGTAGCGACGGGGCGGGTCTCGCCATTGCGCGGGCACTCGGCCACGAAATGCACCCCACCTATGCGGCGCTCACGCCCATCCTCGCCGCGGGGAGCTCGTTCGGTGCATTGAGCGGAGTGTCACTCACCGTTACCCTGACGGCCCGCTCCAGCGAACGAACAGCCACGGCAACGGGTGGTTTTCTCTTCACCCACCGCGGGTACAGCGGACCGGCGGCGCTCGATGTCTCGCACGTGCTCGTTCGCGCGCAGGTGCCTGGCGCCGCTCCGGCGACACTCATTGCGCGGTGGACATCATTGGGCGACGCAGAGTGGACCGAGGCGCTCAAGCCGAGCGGCACGCGCACAGTCACCGGCGCACTACGGACGGAGCTTCCCGAACGACTTGCCGCGGTGCTGCTGGAGATTGCAAACGTCGATCCCGCGCGCTCGCTCGCAGAGCTCCGCCGCGAGGAGCGTATCAGACTCATCAACACGCTCGTGCGTTGCGAGCTCCCCTGGGCCGGCGACGAGGGCTACAAGAAGGCCGAAGTCACCGGCGGCGGCGTGAGCCTGACGGAGATTGACTCGCGAACCATGGAGAGTCGTCGCCATCGGGGACTCTACTTCTGTGGTGAAGTGCTCGACGCATTCGGCCCGATTGGCGGCTACAACTTCCTCTGGGCTTGGGCGACCGGGCGGGCGGCTGGAACGGCCGCAGGGTCTGGCGCTGCCTCTCGCGCCGCGCCGCCCTCAGCGGCATCTTCTCGCGATGCCTGAGGCCGCACTCCCAGCCAGCGGCGCCCCCGGCGCCGCACCCAACGCAGCGCCTCGCGTCATTCCGCGCAGGTCCGTCGTGAGCTGGGTGCTGTACGATCTCGCGAACACCGTCTTCTCGATGGGCGTAGTCTCGCTCTACTTCTCGCTCTACATCCGCGACGAGGTCGGCCCGCAACGCGCCGATTCGGTGTACGGCATCATCACCACGATCTCGATGGGGCTGATCTTCATCATCTCGCCGCTGCTTGGTGCGATGACCGACCGCGCCAAGCGGCGCATGCCCTTCCTGATCTGGAGCACCATCATCTGCATCACCTGCACCGCGTTGCTCGCGCGTGGGTCGTACCTGATGTCGGCAGTCCTCTTTGTTGTTGGCAACGCGACATATCAGGCGGGGCTGCAGTTCTATGACTCGCTCCTCCCCGAGGTCACCACCGAGGCGAACCGCGGACGCATCAGCGGCATTGGCGTCGGCGTCGGCTATCTCGGTTCGTACGTGGCCGTGGGCATCGGTATCATCTTTGGCTCAGACGACAAGCCGTTCCTCTTCGGGCTGATCGCCGCAACGTTCCTGCTCTTTGCGATCCCGTGCTTCATCTGGGTGAAAGAGCGCGGCAATCCCAACCCGCGCCCGATCTTCGGTCTGCAGATGTTGCGCGAATCCACGGCGCAGACGCTCCGCACCCTGAAGGAAGGGAACAAGTATCCCGGACTGCTCCGCTTTCTCTTCGGCCGCATCTTCTACACCGATGCGGTGAACACCGTCATCGCGTACATGACGCTCTATGCGGTGAACGTGGCCGTGGCGCACGGGGCCACCGTCGGTGACGGCGAAAAGGCTGCGCGCCTGGTGATGATGGCTGCGATCTCCTTCGCGGTGGTTGGTGGATTCGTCTGGGGATCGATGGTCGACCGCATCGGCCCTAAGCGCACGCTCAACATCGTGCTCGGCCTCTGGCTGGCCACCTTCGCCATCGCATCAACCGTCGGATTCCTCCAGCTCTCGGTGAACTGGCTATTCCTCGTGGGCGCGATGGCGGGCGTGGCGATGGGTGGCGTCTGGGCTGCCGACCGGCCCTACATGCTGCGCCTCACTCCGCCCGATCGCATCGGCGAGTTCTACGGACTCTATGGCATGGTCGGGCGCTTCTCTGCCGTCACCGGGCCGCTGCTCTGGAGCGGCATCATGTACGTGGTGGTGCAGCGCGGTGGCGCGCATGAACTCACGGGTCAGGCCATCGCACTCATCTCGCTGTTCCTGATGGTGCTGCTCGGCTGGCACATCCTGCGGCCTGTCACCGACGCCCCGCGCGACTGGGAGAAGTTGAAGTCGGCCTGATGTCGCACGCCCTGGCGTATGTCGCTGGAGTGTTGACGGCGATTGGCATCGTCGTCGTGATCGCAATGCTGGCGGCGCGATGGTGGAAACGCTGGACCCATCGCGCCGCGCTGCGAGTGCACAAACGATTCGGCGCGCGAGTGGACCGGTTCAAGTTCGCCGACCGGCGCGGCATCGTGCAGGCACTGCTCGATGACCCGACGATTGCCGCAGCAGTTCGTACGCACGCCGCCGAGAACAAGGTGCACGAGGAAGCCGCGTGGGCGCGCGTGCGTGTCTACCTCGGCGAAATCGTCCCGCAGTTCTCGTTGATCTTCTACTACCAGGTGGGGCTCGCGATTGCCGAGCCGCTGTTGAAACTGTTCTTCAAGGTGACGGTGGTGGACCAGCGCGAGGGCGCGCTTGCTGCGCTGCCGAAAGATTCCGTAGTCATCTACCTGATGAACCACCGTTCCAATGCGGACTATGTGCTCGCCGGCTACGCGCTCGCGGGCCAGGTGGCCATTTCGTATGCCGTGGGCGAGTGGGCGCGCGTGTTCCCGCTGGAGTACCTCTTCAAGTCGTTCGGTGCGTACTTCGTGCGCCGGCGCTTTCGCGAACCGCTCTATCACACCGTGCTTGAGCGTTATGTGCAGCTGATCACCAGGAATGGCGTGACCCAGGGAATCTTTCCTGAAGGCGGCCTCTCGCGCGACGGCAAGTTCCGGCCAGCGAAGATTGGATTGCTCGACTACATCCTTGGTGTCGCGCGAGATCCTGCGGTAGCCGAACGCGTGTACATCGTGCCCGTGGCGATCAACTACGACAGGGTGCTGGAGGATCGCTCGCTGCTGCGCGAGCTGAACCCCGATATGGGGCGGCGTCCGCCGCCGCTCCTGGCGCAGCTCGCGATCGTGCTCTGGAACGTGATCTGGAACATTGGGCGCATCGTCACGCGGAGCTGGAAGCGCCACGGCGATGCGGTGGCGGTGATCGGCGCGCCGGTGCCCGTGGCGCCCTGGTTCGCCGAAGTGGCTGCGCGCGGAACGCCGCTGCTTGATCTCCCGCGGGAGGAGCGGCTCGCCGAGGTGCAGAAGTTGGCGGATGATGCCATGCGGCGGATTGGCGAGATCCTGCCGGTGCCGGCGGTTCCGCTGGTCTGCGCCGCGATCCAGACGTTGAATGCCGATTACCTGCCGCGTGCCCAGCTGCTCGAGCGGGTGGACCAGTTGCGGGAATCGCTGGCGGATGATGGGCGCGTTATGGTGGCGCCCGATGAACCGACTGACCAGATGCTCGACCGCGCGCTGGAGCTTCTCTGGATTCGGCGAGGCGTGGCCCGTAGCGCGGACGGGATTGTTGTGCTCTCGAGTGGGCGGGAGCTGGTGAGCTACTACGCCAACTCCATCGCGCACCTGCTCGGCGAGTTCGAGACGGCGGTGAAGGCGCGGGACGTGCTGCCGGTGTATTCCGTCGTGGATTTGTAGGCTTCCGCCCGGTCGCGAGGGAGTTACATCGGCGGAAGCAGAAGGCACACGATGACGCAACCCGCTCGGCCCAGGTCGATGACGCCTCCCGACGAGACGACTCTTGTTTAGATAGGAGATAACCGATGTTTTAGAAGCACAAAGCCAGTTTAGATTGGAGAAACCAGATGCAAATATCGGATGACCCTGATTTCTGACAAGTAGGCAGCTGCTCAGGACAGGTCTCCCGGCGATCGGGCCATGCTGATGCCGGCTGCCAAGGACAATCTGACTGATTAGACCGGGAAAATCCGAAATAACGATGTGGTGGCCAGGGTCTTTGCCTCGTCTGAGCCAGTTCTCATCGGACAATGCCTATGTGGCATCGCGGCATCGGTCGATCAGGAGGCGACGGGTGGCCGTTCCAAACGCAGCATCGAAACTTACATCTGTGATACCAAATGTGTTCACTGCGAACTAGGCAATGCGCACGTGAACTACCTCAAATCCACCTCCCTAATTGCGAGTCAGATCGGGTTAATCCTATCTCAGTCTAGCGGATTCAGCTCTTACTACGGTATGTTCCTATTTATTGGCGCAGAGTCCACTGTTGATCGAGTGTCGGGCACTGCCGCGCGGGAATGCACCGCTCCTCGGCGGCGCATGACCGCCTGGGCTAACAAGTAAATCGCATGTTGCATCGGATTTATCTTATGTAATGGAGCGACGATGACCCTTGTGCAAGGGTTGAAAGCCATTGCGAGCCCGACGAGGCTCAGGATCCTCG
>JARIET010000034.1 GCA_031127185.1 Gemmatimonadota bacterium
GCCAGCGCGCGGGAATTCACGGAAATCGGTGCGTTTGGCATCGCGCCATGGAACTGAGTATGCCCCGCTGCCCCTGCCATGCCAAGCGTGCGAGCCGTAGAATCCCCTCTGTGCCCGAACCGTTGCACATCATCCGGCCCGCCGAGAGCCGATGGCTTCCCGACCTGGCCGAGGTGTGGGCCTTTCGCGATCTCTGCATCGCGCTCGGTAAGCGCGACATCACGCTGCGCTATCGGCAGACCGTTCTGGGCATCGTCTGGGTCGTCCTCCAGCCAATGATCGCAGGCGGCGTCTTCTCCGTGGTCTTCGGCCGAGTGGCCAAGCTACAGAGCGGAACGGACTCGTATTTCCTCTTTGCCTATGCGGGCTTTGTGGCGTGGAACGCATTCCAGAACACGCTGTCGAGGGCGGCAGGTTCGGTGCTTGGTCAGGGAAACCTCGTCACAAAGGTCTTCTTTCCGCGATTGGTGCTGCCGATCTCTTCAGTGATGTCTGCCGCAGTGGATTTCGGCGTTGGCGCTGGGTCGTTGGCGTTGATCATGGCGATGAACGGCAGCGTTCCGGGAATCGCGGTGCTCACCGCGCCCCTGTGGGTGGCCGTGCTGATGGCGATGGGCCTCGGACTGGGCACAATGGCCGCTGCGCTGTCTGTTCGCTTTCGGGACGTCCAGCACGCGTTGCCGGTGTTTGTGCAACTGCTGCTCTACGCGAGCCCTGTCGCTTATGCGACGATGGTGGTCCCCGAGGCCGTGCGCCCCTTCTTCCTGCTGAATCCGCTCACGGGTGTCCTCGATGGATTCCGGTGGGCTGTGCTCAATACAGCAGCCCCCAACCCGATCGCGGTCGGCGTATCGCTCGCCGGAGCCCTGGCCGCGCTCGCGGCGGGCGCGATGCTCTTCGCCCGAACGGAACGCCAGATCGCCGATGTCATCTAGCGAACTCGCCCTCTCCGTTCACGGCATCTCCAAGTCGTACCGGCTCGGCGTCGAGAGTGCGTCGACGACGATTCGCGAAGCCCTCATGCAGTCGATCTCGCGCCGACCGGGACCGGAGGCCTCGATCCTCTGGGCGCTGCGCGATGTCTCGCTCGAGTTCCGCGGCGGCGAGACCGTGGGCATCATCGGCCGGAACGGAGCGGGCAAGAGCACGCTGCTCAAGCTCATTTCACGCATCACCTGGCCGACCTCGGGCGAGATCCGCCTCTTCGGTCGCATCGGCAGCCTGCTGGAGGTCGGCACCGGCTTCCATCCGGAACTGACGGGTCGCGAAAACATCTTCCTCAACGGCACCATCCTCGGCATGCGGCGACACGAGATCCGGCGCCGCTTCGACGAAATTGTGGCGTTCGCCGAGATTGACCGGTTTCTCGATACGCCGGTGAAGCGGTACAGCAGCGGTATGTACGTTCGGCTTGCCTTTGCGGTCGCCGCGCACCTCGACCCCGAAATACTGGTGGTAGACGAAGTGCTTGCCGTGGGCGACGCGTCGTTCCAGCGAAAGTGCATCGGCAAGATGGGCGAGGTCGCGCGCGAACAGGGGCGCTGCGTGCTCTTCGTGAGTCACAACATGGTGGCCATCAATGCGCTCTGTCGCCGCGCCGTGCTGCTCGAGCAGGGACAGGTCACGCAGGACGGCGCCGCCGGCCAGGTCGTGCAGCGCTACCTCAACTCCCTCGAGCAGATCGCCACCGCCCCGCTCACGGATCGCCGTGACCGCGGCGGCACGGGTGCCCTGCGCTTCGAGTCGTTCACGGCGCGAAACCTCACCCTCGGCGGTGGCCTCATTCGGACCGGCGATGACGTGGAGTTCGAGATCGCGTACCGATCCGATCAGCCGACGCTGCGCAATGTGCACGTGGACATGATCATCCACGGGTCCTACGATGAACCGATCGCACAGCTGTCGAATACGGCGCAGCGCGGAGTCTTTGAGCGCATCGATGGCAGCGGCGTGTTCCGATGCCGCGTGCCACGGCTACCGCTCGAAGGCGGCGCCTATCGGGTGACGGTGTACTCGGAGGTGGACGGTGATATCGCCGACTGGGTCATCCACGCCACGACGCTCAACGTGGAACCGGGAGACTACTTCGGTACGGGACGCACCAACTTCGAGGGGACGGGCCACTTCCTGATCGCTCACGAATGGGCGACGGCCGACCGGAACATCTCGACGTAGCGGGGCGCCAGCAAGTCCCACGAGAACTGTTCATACGCGTAGGCGTGCCGCGCCATCGCGTCGCCAGCCGGTGCCCGGAGTGCCCGTTCCAGAAACGCGGCAAGGGTGCCGGGGCGCCGCAGGTCACCGACGATTCCGGGCGGGCCGAGCACATAGGCGCTCGTGGGTGAACTGTGTGCCACGCAGGGCAGGCCCGCAGCGGACGCTTCGACCTGCGCCAGGCCGAACCCCTCGACCAACGATGCGAGCACAAAAGCGTCGGCGGCGCGGTATGCATGGTGCATCGCCTCGCGGGGCAGCGTCAGCATGGTGCACCGGTCCGCGAGGCGTTCCGATGCGCGCAAGCGAAGCTGTGGCGTCTCGGCGGTTTCGGCGCCCACCAGGAGGAGGTGGGGCTGCGAGGGCATCGTCGCGACCTCGTCAATCACATAGTCCATCCGCTTGTGCGACGCATTCAGCGCACCCACCGAGAGCACCACCTGCCCCGATGCGCGAAGCCCGAGCTGTTTGCGGCAGCGCTGGCGTTCTTCAGGTGTGGTCGTGACGAAATTGCGTTCAATCGTCACGCCGTGCGGCAACATCACCTGTCGGTCGGGCTGCTCTCCACGCGTTATCGCGCTCGCCAAGTGTTCGGGGCTGACTTGCTGCACCACATCACAGCGTGTAAACGGCTGCGTGGTCGGGCCGCCGTTGTAGAACAGCAGCCGGTAGCGCTGGCCGGTCAGGCGCCGCCAGTGCCAGCAGAGATTGCCGAGGTTGAGGTCGGCGAAATAGACGAGATCCGGCTTCTGTGACGTGAGGGTGCCGACGAAGCCCGCGAAAAAACTTGCTTGCTCCACGAAGTACGGGTCGCGGCCCGCTAACGCACCGAGCGCGCGTGCGACCGCGCCGCTGCGAGGCAGGTTCCAGACCGCGCGTTCACCGACGCGCAGGTCACCGCCACCGCCGAACACGGTCAGGGCTACTTCGCCTGACCGGCCGAACTGTGCCCCGCACTCCCGGGTGAAGGTCTCGAACCCGCGCTGTTGGCGCCCAAGACCCGTGCACGGCATGAAGACGCGCAGCGGCCGCTGGGTCATCGCCGCTTCCGGGCAACGAGGCACTGCATGTCGCTGCACCGCTCGCGCCAGCGCTCCCATACGGCGCGCTGGTATCGCGGCTCGAACAGCAGGTATTGCTCCCGCAGAGCCACATCGCAGCCACCCGCAGCAAGCGCCGCCTCCACGCGATCCCATTCGATGTGATCGTCGGGCCAGATATGCAGGTCCCCCTCAGGCATCCAGCGCGGATTTCCCCACCGTTGCCATTCGAGAAGCGGCCGGATGCGTTTCCAGTAACGAGACGGTTGCAGCCAATACCACCAGCGCCGCCGCGGCCAGACCACGGCCTCGCGAAGAAACGATTGGTATTCGGTCGACGTCCAGCTCGCGTCCGTGCGCTCGTGATCGATCATCACAATGCCACCGGGCGCCGTCACGCGTACCATCTCGCCAACGAACGCCGCGTAATCCGGCACGTGATGGAGCACCGAGTAACACGCGACCAGGTCAAAGGAGCCGTCGGCAATTGGTCGCAGGTCAATGCCGTTCAACTCGGCCGTACCCGCCAGTCCATCACCACCGAAGCGACCCTCAACGATGGCGAGAAATGTTGACGAGACATCCGCCGCCGTCACCACGGCGCCGGAGGCAATCAGGTGCCCCGTCAGGTTTCCCGTGCCACAACCCGCATCGAGGGCGCGCACGGGTCCACCCGTTGTGGGGCGCGCCAGATCCACGGCACGCAGGACGGCTGTTCGCAGCCGTTCCTGCTCGGTGGCGTTGAAGATCTCCGGGTGTCGCGTGTCGTAGTCCGCCCCGAGGGCGTCGTGCGCACGCCGGTTGTGCGCGATGGCGTCGCTTGCCTGCGTCACAGCGGCCTAGGCGCGTATGGGACGTGCTGTCGCGGCGAGAGCAGGCGTAGTCGGCGGTACCCCACGTGGCGCCGGCGCACCTGCTGAGGCATCGGGCGGCGCAGGCGGCGTGGGCGGCGCTGTACGGGCCATCACAAACGCGCGCCACGCCTCCGAGCGAAGGGCGTGCCCCGTAGTCAGGTGGTACGCGTGACCGGCAATGCCAAAGCCTACCGACATCCAGAGCAAGGTGCCCGTCGGGCCGGTGAAGACGTCACCAATGGGCAGGATCGACACGAGGGCAATGGACGTGGCACGCGTCGCGTTCGCAAAGGAATCGCTTCGCGTCTCGCGGAACCGTGCCGACTGCAACATCAGGCCGGCAATGCCCAGGAAGAACAGTCCGCCGCCTGGCCATCCGTAGATGTAAAACACCTCCAGGAATCCGTTGTCCAGCGAACGCACGCCCCGCATGCCGCGCAGCTTGATGGCGCCGCCGGTCATCCCCAACCCCTGGCCCTCAGCCGTCTCGACGATGCTTGAGGCGGCCTGTTCAGAGAAGTTGTAGCGTTTGACGAATGAATTGTCTTGTGAGAGGTTCGTGAAACTTCGCAGGCGCGGAGCAATCGTTGCGCTGAACCGCGGCATGGAGACGACGGGAATCGCAATGATGGCCACGGCGAACAGGGTGATCACGTAGCGTGGCATCTTTCGCAACGGTTGGCCAAGCTGCTGCACGATCAACCCGATCAGAAACGCCACCCACACGGCGCGCGTTCGGGCGAGCAGCAGCGAGATCAACGCCACACCAATCGAGAGGAAGCGAAGGCGTCCCTTTGACGGCAGGAGCATCAGCGCGCCTGCACACAGGAAGGCGGCAAACGGTCCAGGTGTGTTCAGTGTACCGAATGCGCGAACGAGGAACGGACTCGGCGCCCCGATGCTCTTCATGTCGGCGTTGAGCATCCACTGAGCGTCCCATGTCGGCAGTCGCATGAACTGGTAGATGCCGTAGGTGGCAAGGATGGGCACGGCCCAGACGAAGGTCTGGCGCACGGCCGCACCCAGTTGCGGATACAGTCGCCAGTTCAGCGCGACGTGCAGCCCGAACAACGCCGGTGCGAGCCAGGTGACGAGCGCATACGTCGCCGGTACGAGTCCGGCATTGATGACGCCGACCGAATAGCCATAGGCCAGGGCAAGCAATACCAGCAGGTACGGCGCATACAGCACTCCGCGCAACTCGCCGAGACGGCGCAAGATTGTGAAGAAGGAGAGCAGCGCCACGGCTGGCGGCGCGATTAGGATCGGGCTGGCCGGACTCCAGCCGTGATGCATGTCAATGACGCGCCGCACGAACGGCGTGACGAACCAGAGCCAGAGCGTGAACCCCACATAACCGGTTGGGGCACGCACGTAGAGCACGGTGCCGGCGAGCACCGCCGCAGCGAGGTAGATAAAGTTCGCGAGCCGCCCGCCAAACCCGGCAAGCAACACCAGCACAACGGCTATGAAGAGGGGGCCGATGATCGCTGTCAGCCCAACCGAGCCGCGGTCCAGCGTTCCCTGCGGCGCTGTCGCCATTGGGACAGCAGGAGCCGCCCCCGGCATCGCCGGGCCGCCGGCCGGCTGCGGAATTGGAGGAGGCACCGGGCGCGCCACCTGGCCCCTAGGCCGAACTCCCGGAGTCGGCGGTCACCCGTTCTCGCCCCGCCTGCTGCTCCCGCAGCCGCCGGCGCAGGCGTCGGCGACCGGTGACCACGGCATACGCCAGAAGGCTGATCGAGATCGTTGAAGCCGTACCATGCGCGAAGAGGCTGAAGGGCGCAACGCCGGAGGCCGGGGGCGCCAGCGGCGCGTTGCTCGCCCGGTAGGTGCGCATGCCGTTGAGCGACTGCAACGCCGAAAAATCCATGCCAAACATCTGCATCGGCAACGTCGTCGTAAACCCGGCCGACAAGGTGGGATCACTCGCGCGGAAAATGAACATCACGGAGAGCCACATTCCAATCAGCATCAGCGTGCTCAGATAGAGCGAGCGGGAATTAATCCCGCGCCGTTTTGAGCGCCGACGGCGACCCGACCATGGTTGGTCGAGTAACCACCACGTCAACATGGACGCCCCCAGCGTGATACCGAACACCAATGGTACGGCAAACAGCTCGAGCGCAAAGAGGACAACGCCCGCGAGCGATGCCGCGCTCAGTTGCCCCGAACTCGGCAGGCGCTCCGACCCCGTCTCGAAAATATCGGGCACCATCTCCTGCGACGGCCGCGCCGCCATGTGCTGACGGGCGCTGATGCTCGTGGAGAAGCGATCACCGGGCATAGTCATAATAGTAGCCGTAGCCGAGCCGGTATCGCGAGCTGCGCCGGAACTCCACGTCGTTGAGGATCGTGCCTGCCAGTGTCACATTCACGTTTCGCAGCTGCTGCACGGAGAAGCGGAGCTCGTCGCGGTCGGTCTTGTCGGCACGCGCCACCAGCAGCAGGGCGTCTGCCTGCGCGCCAATCAGCGCGGCGTCCGTGAACAGGTTGAGCGGCGGGGTGTCGAGCAGGACGTAGTCGTACTGGCCACGCAACCGCTCAAAGAGCGGCTGCAGGCGCGCGGGCACCAGCAGGTCGGCCGGGTTCACGCTCGGCGCGCTGCCGAGCGGCAGCACGTCAATGGTGCCACCGCCTTCCATCTGCACGCGACGGATGCACTCGCCGGGGGATGCCTGGCCGTACATCAGGTCGAAGAAGCCTGGCGCAGGCGGAATGCCGAAGACTTCGTGCACGGTCCCGCGCCGGGTCTCTGCGTCGATAAGGATGACTCGCTGCCCCTGATGCGCAAGCGTGACGGCCAGGTTCACGGTGGTCGTGGTCTTGCCATCACCCGGCAGCGCGCTCGTGATCACGATGACGTGGGGCGCCCGCGGCGGCGTCAGGTAGTTCAGGTTCGTGCGCAGTGAGCGATACGCCTCGGCCGCCGGCGTCTGGTACTCACGTCCCGCGGTCGGGTTCGGACGCGGGTCGCCACCTTCCTGGGGCGAGGGCAATCGATATCCCGCGGATCGCGACTGCTGTTGCAGGTTCGGGATGATGCCCACCACGGTCACGCCGACGATCGCGGCGAGGTCCTTCTCCGTACGAATGGTCGTGTCGAGCCAATCGCGGAGGAAGGCCACGGCGATGCCGACGACAAGACCCGAAATGATGGCCACGGCATAGATGAGCGTTTCGGACGACCCGGTCTGTTGGGACGGCGTCACGGCATCATCGAGCACCGATGCCGTGGAGTCCCCGACCGCCGCCGCGATTTCGGCTTCCTTGAGTTGCGTCTGCACCAGCGTGATCAATTCTTCAACGATGCGCCTGTTGCGCTCCAACCGACCCAGGGTCAATGCCTGCTCGGGCACGCGTTGCATGCGCGCCGTGACCGAGTCGATCGATCGTCCCCGCCGCGTGAACTCGCGGTCGAGGTTCGCCACGAACTCCTCGGTGCGGTCACGAATCGTGCGTTGCGCCGCAACAATCTGCGAATCAATGGCCGTGATCCGATCCGATTGAGACAGGAGCGTCTGCGAGGCCTCGCGCCGGGTGGAAATGAGGCCCTCCAGGCGTGACACCTCGCTCGTGGCGACCCCCGATACCACGAACGCGCGCGTCGCCTGCAGCTGCTTGAGCCACTGCTCCGCGCTCGCCGCGACATCGCCTGCGGCCGCCGACGGCGGCGGTTGCAACGCATGCCGGAGGCTGGAGCGTTGCTCGTCCAGCTCCCGACGAGAGGTGCTCAGCTGGATGAGATCGCTGCCCAGCATGCCTTCCACCTGCGATACGCTCGAAATGCCTTGCGAAAGCAGGAAGGTCTGGATGGAGTCTTCGGCCTCCGCCATGTCGGCGCCAAGTTCGGCGCGCTGGCGGTTCAGGAACTCCACGCGGGCGGTGGCGCCGCTCCGGTCAAGCTCCATCCGCCGCCGCACGAAGGCGTGTGCCACCGCGTTCGGGATGTCGCGCGCAAGCATCGCGTCCGGGCCGCGGAACGTAATCGACAGTACGTTGGCGTCCTTGTTTGCCTGATTCACCTCGATCGAAGCGCGCAGGGCTTCCGCGGCGTCAATTCGCGGAATGAGCCCAATGCCGACACGGTCCAATAACCGTGCCTCGCCGGTCAGGCGAACCGCACCGCCAATAATCGGAAACGCGCCGGTGTCGGGGTACGTACCGAGCAGCGAATCCCCCGTGGCCGTGATCAGCCGCACCTCATGGCCTGAGGCGACTTTGACAAAGCGATACCGTTCCGATGGTGCGTCGGGCTGGGTTCGCGCAGCCGCGATGGTCAGGCTCGTGATGAGCGCGTTGCGCTGCGGCAGTTCCACGCCGATCCGGAGACCGAGGTCATCGACGACGCGTGCGGCGAGCGAACGACTGGTGATGACTTCCGAGGCTTGCGCGAGCAGCGATTGATAGTCCGTGCCGCCGAAGTAGGCCATCGCCATTGGCGCGCCCTTCGCCGCCGTTTCGTCAATGCGCACCGTCGCCGTCGCGGAGTACATCGGCTGGATCCGGCGCACCGCGGCAATCGCCGCCGCAATCGCCAGGCCCATGCAGACGACGATGATCCACGCACTGCGCGAGATCATCTGCCAGTAGCGACGGAGGTCGATCTCCTGGTTCGGGTCCGCGAGCGATGACTGCAGGACGGGAAGATTATCCACGATCGGCCAGGTCAGCGGGAAACGACGAGGATCACGCCAAGGAGTGTCGAAATCGTCGCAAAAAGCACAGATGCGGCCTGCAGGCTGCCCGAGTTCTTGAGGAAGAAATTCAGCTCCTCAATCTTGATGGCATCAGTACGCTTGATGTCGATGCCGCCCAGCCGCGCCTCCCGCGGTAACGCCAGCCGTCGACCGCCGGTCGTCTCCAGCGTAATGCCCTGCTCGTTGCCGGGGTTGTTCGGGCCGCCCGCACGTGCCAGCAGGCCGACCAATGTCGTCCCCGGATCCACGGAATACACGCCCGGCAGGCGCACCTGCCCGTAGAGCACGAGTTCGCGGTTCATGGTGACCTGAACCGCGGGCTCACGAATCAGCGCCGAATACCGTGCATTCAACAGGGCCTCAAGTGAGTCGATGGTCAATCCGGCCACCTGCACGCGACCGAGTCCGGGAAAGAACGCGGTGCCACGGGAGTTGACGATGGGCTCCGACGCCAGGTCTGGCTGTCTGTACACGCGCGTCTTGATGATGTCGCCCTCTTCAACCCGCCACACAATGTTGGCCGATACCGTTGCGGCCGGGGCCAGCGTTGGGGCAGAACGCGTGGCACAGGCACCAACGAGCGATGCGAGCAACGCCACAGTCATCACGCGCGCCGAGGCGCGAAAGCGTCGAGTCAGTGCCATATATCCCAGATGAGGTTCGAGCGCTCGCGTGCGGAGTGCTCCCGTGACAAAACGATTGACAGTGTCAGGGGCAACGCCGGGAGCCCGAGTGTCAAGAATCAAAACGCCCCTCGCATGGTCAGCACGGCGGGAACGGTGCGGATCAGAATCCAGAAGTCGCGCCACACGGTCCACCCGCGGATATAGTCTGCCTCGAGTTGCACGACCTGCTCAAAATTGCGAATGGCGTTGCGCCCGCCGACCTGCCAGGGACCCGTCATCCCTGGCAGCACCTCGAATCGAACGAAGTGGTGCTGCTGATAGCGGCTGACTTCCGATGGCAAGGCCGGGCGCGGGCCCACGAGCGACATCTCACCCCGGACGACATTGATGAGTTGCGGCAGCTCGTCGAGTGAGGAACGACGGAGGAACCGGCCGATCGGCGTCAGGCGCGGATCGGACGCCAACTTGAAGAGCGGATCCTCGGTGTAGACGTTTGCCGCGTGAAGTGCCGCCTGCTGCTGCTCGGCGTTGACGACCATCGTTCGGAACTTGACCATCTCGAAGAAGTCGCCGCCCAGACCCACTCGCGTTTGACGAAAGAACACGGGCCCGCGCGAGGTGACACGCACGGCCAACGCGACCAGCGCAAACACCGGAGCGAGTACCACCAGGCCAGCGGCGGCGCCCACGTAGTCAACGATGCGTTTCAGCACGAGCTGCGACCCGACCAATGCGGGTCGCGACAAGAGCGACAGCCGTTCGGTGCGCCGCAGCACGAAACTCGGTTCGTCCATGTCGTAAAACGCCGATCGGCGCGAGGCATACACCGTTGCCCCGGCGCTCGCCGCGGCAATCATGACGGCCTGCAGCGCGGTGTCGGAAACCGGGCCGACCAGCACCACCGCGTCGGCGTCCGCATCGGCCAGAGCTGCTGCCAGCGAGCGCATCCCCTCTGTGGCGGTCGCCGGCCAGGCGGGATCGAGCACAAATGCCCGCGGCCTCGGTCGTTCGTCGCCGATCGGGTTCGCACCAATGGCACGTTCCACTTCCGGCGCGGAGCCGACCACCAACGTCCGCTCCGCTGCGTGCCGACGCGGATCAATCGGGCGCAAAGCACGCACCAGGCCGCGCCGCTGCAGGACGAGTGCCAACCAGCTCACCACCAGCACCAGCGAAATCAGCATCCAGCGCGCCGGAAGGTCGGACTGCCAGACCTCAACCCAGCGCGGCAGGAGCAATCCCAGGAGTAGCGCCGCGCCGATGCGCGCGGGGTGCTCCCGACGCTCGGTGTGCGCGTAGCATCGGGTCACGAACAGGCTGAACACAAGTAGCGTGACGCGTCGCGCGAGCGCCTGCGGTGTCTGCGGAATCAGACCGCGAACGAACGATTCTCCGCCTTCGCCGAATCCACCGAATGATGCAGAAATCGGCAAGGCACCCAATACGGCGAACACCAGCGAGAGCGTCAGGACGTCGGATGCGAGCGTGACCACTCCATAGGTCAACTCGCGCCAAAACCGCCGGCGCTGGAGGCCAAGTGCCCGGTGGCGCAGTTCGAGCTGTGCATTTCGGGGAGCATTGCTTGCGCCGTCAGTCACCATTGCACTCGACTAGTCGTCCTCAGTTCGGTCGCCGGAACGCTGGCGACCGTGGCTGCCTTACACAACTATAAGGAACCTGTCCGACCAACCTATCCTACTGGACAATAAACTACCAGTGTATTAGCTTTCGACATCAACGCCACGGATCGGGCTCCGCCTGAGCCGGGGCCGTTGTCATCGCTAGCAGATATTTCCGAAGCCCACATACCCGAATTGTCAGCACCCTTGCAGGCCCACACACCGCGCACGGATAGCGCCTCCTACAGCGGCGAAGAACGCCGATTTCGACCGGCTGCAGCACAGGCCGAAGTCGAGGCGCTGCGCACGTTTCTCGCCTCGGCGATCGAACGTGGCGCTACCGACGTGCACCTCCGTGCCGGCGACGGCGTGTATGCACGCATCGACGGGCAACTGACGCCGCTCGAAACGCCGCCGCTCAGCGCGGTGAGCACGTTCGAGATGGTCCAGCATATTCTCTCCACGTCGCACAACGCGCCGGCAATCGACGACGTCCGCGACTTTACGGGGCCTTGGAGCGCGCCGGGCATCGCACGCTTCCGCGTCAGCATTCTGCGCCAGCGGTCAAGCTTTGCGATCGTCATGCGCGTGATTCCGGATGAACTGCCAAGCCTGGAGTCGCTCGGTCTCCCGAACACCGTCGCCTCGGCCGTGCTGTCGGGCTCGGGGCTCTTCATTGTCACCGGTGGGCCCGGCTCCGGCCGCGCGAACACGGTCGCGGCCATCGTGCATCACCTCAACATGCACGCCCCGCGCCGGCGGCATATCGTCACGATTGAACCGTCGATCGAATTCCTCCACCGCAACTCCCGCTGCTCCATCACCCAGCGCGAGGTGGGGGTGGACACCGACAGCTACGCCGACGGCATGCGCGCCGCACTCGACCAGGATGCGGACGTCATTGTCATCGGTGAACTCGACAACCCGGAACTGATCGAGCTCGCCAAGCGCGGCGCGGAGCAGGGCCGGATGATTGTCGCCAAGATGACGGCGCCCGACACCATGGCGGCGGTTCGCGCCTTCCTCGCCGGGCTCCCGTCCGAACAGCAGGAGGCGAGCCGCCTGCAACTGGCCGAAATGCTGCGCGCTGTCGTCGCGCAGCGACTGCTCCCACGCGCCGACGGTACCGGGCGCGTGCTGGCCGCCGAAATTCTCGTGATGACGCCCGCCGTGCGCGAGGTACTCGCCGATTTCGCCCGCATGGGCGAGATGCGTTCCGCCCTCGCTGACGGCCGTGCCGAGTACGGCACGCAGACGCTCGACCAGCACCTCGCCGATCTCGTGATCAGCGGCCAGGTCTCGTTCGAGGTCGCGCTCTCGCTCGCGAACAACTCCCTCGACTTCGAGCTGCAGCTGCGCGGGCTGCGCCGCTAGTACCCGGTTAGCCGAGTATCCGTTTCCACCACGGCGCGCCGGCAGCGGTCGCCGTGGCCATCGGTGGAACGGCAACAGGCATATCGCCGTTCAGCATGCGTGCCGGGTTCACACCCAGGAGCAGTGACGCCTGCTCACTGAACCCGGCCTCACCGAGCATCCGCGCGAACCCGGCCGTGTGTGGCTCCCCGCGCGCGTGGTAATCGCTGCAGACGAACGACGCGAGGCCGCGACCGAGAATCTCTCGCGCACGCTCCTGCGCCTTTGGTCCATAGTCGCCGAGCAGGGATCCTGCGTTCACCTGCAGCAGGGCACCAGCGGCAATGAACTCGCCCAGGGGCGCGAGTGAATCGAGGTTTCGATAGCGCTCAGGATGCGCCACGATCGGAATCCACCCACCCCGGCGAATCAGCCCGATGGCCAGTGCGGCGTTCGCTGGCGGCAGCTGCATCATGGGGAACTCCACCAACACAAATGATGTGCCCGCAAGCCGGATGCGGGCATCGCTGAAATCGGGATCGGGAATATCGAGCATCACCTCGGCACCGCGCTCCACCTGCAGCGGCGACCCGAACACTGCAGCGTCGGCTTCCACCACGCCGCGCAGCACCTGCCATCCCGTGTCAAGTTCTGCCAGACGCTGCGCCCGGCGTTCCGGCTGCTGCGTGAGCGAACCATCGAAATGCGGCGTCACCACAACCTGTCGAACCCCGGCCCGCCGAAACGCCGCCAGCGCCCCCGCGCTGTGCTCGGCATCCTGCGACCCGTCGTCTACACCGGGGATGAGGTGATTGTGGAAATCGGTGTACCAGACGTCAGACGCGGTCATGCGGCCACCGCATGACGCAGGGCACCCGCTGCGTCGGGGAACCGGAACGGGAATCCCGTCTCAATCAAACGCGCCGGACGCACGCGCTGGCTCGCCAGCAGCACGCCATCCGCCATCTCGCCAAACGCTGCCCGCAGCACAAATGCCGGAGTGGCGACAAGCGCGCGGCGATGCAGCACCCGCGCAAAGGCATCCGTGAACTCGGCGTTGGTCACCGGCCCAGGCGCGCAAAGATTGTAGGCGCCGGACATCGCCGCGTCATCAATGGCTCGCAATACGAATTGCACCGCGTCTTCCAGCGCGATCCAACTCAACCACTGGCGGCCTGACCCGAGCCGCGCACCGAGTCCGAGCGAGAACGGGAGCTTCAGCTTGCCGAGCATTCCTCCGCCCCTGCCAAACACCACACCAGTGCGCATCAACACCACCCGCGCCCCGGCCTGCGATGCGGGGAGCGTGGCAGCTTCCCAGTCACGCGCCAGGGTTCCGAGAAAGTCCGTGCCTGGTGCGCTCGCCTCCGTCAACCATTCGTCACGCCGGTCGCCATAGATTCCAACGGCCGACCCCGAAATGAGCGCTGGTGGCCTCGGTGCCGCTCCGACGGCGCGGGCGAGCGCGTCGGTGAGATTCACCCTGCTCTCGCGCAGTGCGCGTTTGTGCGTGGCGGTCCACCGCTCCGAAATCGTAGCTCCGGCCAGATGCACCACAGCGCGGGCCGTGCCGATCAACGCCACAGCGTCGGCCGCAAACCCCGAGCCGATTGCCGGCCACTGCAAGTCGGCGTCAGCACCCCGCCCAATTCGCAGGACGCGATCGCCGCGAGATTCCAGCGCGCGGCACACGGCCGAACCAATGAACCCGCTTGCTCCGGTGACGATGATCATTCGGGGACGTCGAGACTGCGCCAGAGGTACCAGGTTGCGACACTGCGATAGGGCGCCCACCGCGCACCGATGACCGTCATGCGCTCCGGAGTCGGCAGCTTTCGCATTTTGAGCAACTTCTGCACGCCCTTCTGCACACCGAGATCGAGCTCAGGAAACACATCGGGCCGCCCGAGGTGAAACATCATCACCATCTGCGCCGTCCAGCGCCCAATGCCGCGCACCGCCACGAGCGACTCAATCACCGCATCGTCGGACATCGCGTCCAGTTTCTCGAGCGGGAGTTCGCCCGACTTCACGCGCGCGGCAAGTTCCTTGGCGTACTCAACTTTCCGCTCGCTGAGTCCAGCGGCACGAAGCTTCGGAACGGGTGTCTTGAGTATCTGGTCGGGCGTGGGAAGCGCATCGCCATACATCGCCTGCACGCGCGCGAAGATGGTGGCGGCGGCCTTACCCGAGAGCTGCTGGTAGACGATGCACCGGAGCACGTACCCGAAGTGCGTGTGGTCGGTGCGCCCTTGCCAGGCACAGCGCCCCACCCGCGCAATCACCGCGCCCATGGCCGGATCCGCCGCGCTCAGGTGCCGCACGGCCTTGCGGCGAAGCGCCGCGTGGCGCGCCTTACACGACATCGGCGTCCGCAATAATGAGTTTGCTACCGGCCGTGGCCGACTCCGCGGCTCTCGCTTGCCTCGCGATCATGTCGCGATGGTCCTTAGCACCTGCAACAACCGCACCATAGCCTCCGTGTCCCGTTCACAATATGCGAGCAGGTTCGCTCTCAGAACACCCGCCTCGTCGCTGTCCAGTTTATCGTCGAACAGCAGGCGGTATATCGCCGCCGTTGCCGTTCCGCCCTCCTGAATGGCGAGGTCGGAATACCCGAGGCCGGGCACCAGGGCCGGCAGCACCTT
>JARIET010000035.1 GCA_031127185.1 Gemmatimonadota bacterium
TTGCCGGATCGCAGGCGCACATCATCGAGCGGATGCTCGACAAGGGCCGCGCGTTCTACAATCTCACCGACCAACTCGAGTTTGGTCCGATCGACGCCGAGCATCTGGCGACGTGGATTGATGATCGGATGACGAACGCCGGCGTGAAGGCGCAGGGCGTTGGCGCAGCAATCGTTGCGGCGGCTGGCCCGCGCACGCGGGATGTGGTGCAGGTCGCTCGCCAGTGCTTCGACAACTCGCGCGGCGAAGGTGCGGCAAGCCTGGCCAGCGTGTCGATCGCGTTCGATGATGTCGTCGCGGAGCAGGAGGCGGTCTTTCACGCAAACTGGCACGGACTCACCGCACTCAAACAGAACGTCCTGCGCGCGGTGGCGCTCGGCGTTGGTGGACTCACCACAGCGGAGTCGATCGCAACATTTGGACTCACCAGCAGCGGCGCGGCATCGCATTCCGCGAGCGCACTGGTGGAAGCCGGTCACCTTGTGAAAGTACGAGGCACACCGGGCTACACGTACGAAAATCCGTTCTTCCGCCGATGGGTGGAAACGGAAACCGCGGCCGATCTCGGTCGCGGCGCCACTCAGGCACCCTCCAGTGACACTTCGAAACAGCAATGACATTTGCACCACTGAAGCTTCATCCGAGTCTCCTCTCTGGCGTCAAGGACCTCGGCTTCGCCACGCCCAGTCCGATTCAGGCAGAGTCCATTCCGCCCGCGATGGAAGGGCGCGACGTCCTCGCCTGCGCCATGACCGGCAGCGGCAAGACGGCGGCGTTTCTCCTTCCGATTCTCCATCGGCTTCTCACCCGTCCGCGCGGCGTGACGCGCGCGTTGATTCTCTCGCCGACGCGTGAGCTTGCGGCGCAGACCGTTGAAGAGATGAACGGACTGGCCATTCACACCCCGCTCACCGCAGCAGCCATCATCGGCGGCGTGGGCATGGGCCCGCAGGAACATGCCTTCCGCAGCGGCGTTGACGTGCTCGTCGCGACGCCGGGGCGTCTGCTTGATCACCTCAAGCAGTCATACGCCAAGCTCGACAAGATCGAGCACCTTGTGCTCGACGAAGCCGACCGCATGCTGGATATGGGGTTCCTTCCCGACATCAAGCGCGTACTGAAGCTGGTGCCCAGCAAGCGTCAGACGCTGTTTTTCTCCGCGACAATGCCCGCGCCGATCGTGCAGCTGACGAAGGAAATGCTGGTGAACCCTGTGACGATCAACCTGGCGCGGAAGGCGGCGCCGGCGGTCGGGATCACGCAGGCGGTGTATCCCGTGGCGCAGGAACTGAAGTCCATGCTGCTGCTCGAACTGCTGAATCGCGGCCTGATGCAGGAGGCGCTGGTGTTCACGCGCACGAAGCACCGCGCGAATCGACTGTGGGAGTTTCTCGACAAGCGCGGCATTTCGGTGGCGCGCATTCACGGGAATCGCTCGCAGGCGCAGCGCACCGACGCGCTCGCAGGATTCAAGGAAGGGCGGTATCGCGTGCTCGTGGCCACGGACATCGCGGCGCGCGGCATTGATGTTGAAGAGCTCGGGCACGTGGTGAACTTCGATGTGCCAATGGCATCGGAGGACTACATCCACCGCGTGGGCCGAACAGCGCGCGCGCAGATGACCGGCGAGGCATTCACCTTCATGTCACGTGAAGAAGAGAGCGACATCAGGAACATCGAACGTGCGGTCGGCAAGGCGCTTCCGCGCGTGACGCTGCCGGATTTTGATTACAACGCGCGGCCCACGGCGAAGCTGGAGATTCCGATTGCCGAGCGGCTCGCGGCGCACCGCGCGCAGCGGAACAAGGGACGCGACCGGCAGCAGGGTGGCGGTGGGCGGCCGGGATCCGGTGGTGGTCGTTCGGGTGGCAGCGGCCGTGGCGGATCGAGCCAGAGTGGCAGCAGCCGCAGTGGCTCTGCGCCGCGCAGCGATCATCCGTCGGGCCCGAAGCCGAGCGGGCTTCGTGGGCGCCGGGGCGGGGGGCGCGGCGGCCGGTAACGCGCAAGATCCGTGAGAGTGAATACCACCACCAATCCGTTGCTCGTCCACGGCGCGCTGCTGATTGTCGCGCTCTGTTTTGGCAGCAACTACGTCGTCGCGAAGTTTGCGTTCCGCGAAGTCTCGCCGCTGGTGTTGGTGGTGATACGAGCTTGGGGGACGGCGGCAATCCTCGGGCTCGTATTGCTCTTCCGCGGGCGCCGGAGCACGGACGCGCCGTTCACGCGGCGCGAGTATGGCGAGCTCTTTGCGTACAGCATCCTCGGCGTGTCGCTGAACCAGATCTGTTTTCTCGAAGGACTCTCTCGCAGTTCGGCCACGAACGCGTCCATCATGTTGGTGGCGGTGCCGGTACTCACACTGGCTTTCGCCATCCTGCTGAAACGGGAAAAGGCGACGCCGCTTCGTGTTGCAGGAATCGCCACGGGGCTCGCCGGTGCGTTGCTGCTCCTGGTTCCGCGCGGCGGCGTCAACCTCTCGGCGTCAGCCGTGACGGGGAACCTGCTTCTCCTCACGGGAAGCGCGGCGTACGCGATGTATCTCGTGCTCACACGACCGATTCTGTCGCGACACGATCCGATTCGTCTGGTGACCGTGATCTTCGTGATGGCGGGGCTCACCACGCTCCCGTTCGGACTGCCGGGTGTGCGCGAGTTGGTGGCCAACGGATTGAGTCCGTCGGGCTACGCCAGTGTCGCGTTCGTCGTGATCGGTGCCACCGTGATTCCGTACCTTCTCAACAGCTGGGCGTTGGCACGAGTGCCTGCGTCGATTGTTGCCGTCTACATTCTGATTCAGCCGATCGTGGCGGGTACCACGGGGCGGATCTTCCTGGGCGAGCAGTTTGCGCCGGGTGTCGCCGTGGCCGGCGCGCTGATCGTTTCGGGAGTGGCTATGGCCGTGTGGCAGCCGAAGGTATTACTGCGAGGACGCGGATGAACGCGGATTTGAACTACAAGAGACGCGGATACTGAAAAGGGGGAACGACAGCTCGGGTCCACGCTGTCGTTCCCCCTTTCAGTGCAGTAAAACTAGGGAACCACTCGCACCGGCTTGGGCACGTCGTTCCAGTTGATCACCGAGTTGAAGATCATGTTGAACTCGCCGTGGTTCTGCCAACGATAGATCGGATTGTTGGAGAACATCACGACGCGGCCCTTGCCCTTGTAGGCCTCAGGGATATCCACAGCGAAGGGCCGATTGCGCAGTGAATCGGCGCCCACCATCAGTCCGGAGAGCACCGAGGCGTCGCCGCCCACGTAGCGGCCGAGGACGTTGGCGTCGTCGGCCAGGCCCACACGAAACGGCGTGCCGCCCACGTACTTGATCGGAATCGTCTTGTTCTGATATCCGTAGAACACCGGGTGTTCCGTCTTCGCCACCTCGCCCTGCACCAACGGACGCTGTGAGGTGAGTCCAGGAACGGTGACCTTGTCGACGGTGCGCGCGAACCCGAAGTCGATTGGAAGCCGCGCCGCCTCGCCGACGGCGATCAGCGTGCCGCCTCCTTCGAGAAATGCACCGACGGCGTCCACGCCATCTTGTCCAAGTCCGCCCGACATGTCCGCCGTCTCGCCGTAGCCGCCGAGGAACTTGTACTTGTCACTCTTCTGGTAAGGCTGCGGCCGTGCGGCCGGCGGCGCCAGCGTTGCTGCGCGTCCGAGGTTCTGCTCTGCCATCAAGATCACGTCGTACTTGGCGCGCAGATTGCCCGGCTTCACCTGTTCCTTGTAGATGAGGTCGTATGGCACGCCGAACTTGTCGAACGTCAGGCGATACCAGCCGAGGTTCTGTGTGCCCTGCCACGAGGAGTAGATGGCCACGCGCGGCAGGTCGGCGTTGTGCATCGCTACGGTCGGTGCGCTCGCAAGCGTCGCCGCGGTGAGCCCAAGCTCCTCGACCGCCGCGCGCACCACACCGGCCTTGCTCATGTCCGTGATCACGAACGACCCGGCTGGGAACTCGAGGCTGTCCACCTTGAACGTGGCTTCCGCCACCTGCATGGCGACGTCCTTCAGCTTGTAGCGAAAGGAGATCATGTTGTTTGAGCCGTAGTGCGCGACGGCGATACCAGCCGCCGCCGTGCCGAGCACCGTGCCTTTCGGAACGACGGTCGTCACCGGCGTCGTCGCAACCTTGAGAACGGCAGAGTCGGCAACCTCTACGACATCCACCATCATCGCGAGGCCCATCGACCAACCGCTGTCGTCGTACGTGGAGATGCGCGCGTCCGGGTACTGCTGTTTCTCGAGCAGGTTCTTCGCGAGTCGGCCGTAGGGCTGGTCGCGCTTGATGACGTACGAGCCCGCGGGATAGGTCTTGCCACCCACCGTGAAAGCGGCATTCGCGATACCCACTTCGATGCGCTGCACGCGCAGGATGTTCACGAACTCCGCGGCCTTGGTCATATCGCGCTGCACCGGAATCACGAATCCGAACGGCGCCTTGACCTTGCCTTCTTCAATCGAGTTGCGGGTCTTGATGTAGTAGTTCTCGAGCACCGTCGCCGGGAACATCGACGTGAGCTGCAGCGCGGAGAGCACGCCCGTCTGCATGTAGTTGGCGTTGGAGCGGCGCGTGAAGGTGTTCACGTCGTGTTGGGTGTACTGAATGCCGCGATACCATTCGCGGTCTTGTGCACCACCGCGTCCCGTGGGAATTCCGCCTGCGCGACCTCCTCCGCCGGGTCCGCCAGCAGCGGGTGCGCCGCCGCGACCAGCTGCCGCCGCACCAGGAGCCGGTGGTGCGGGAATCGAATCGAGATCGCGCCCCGACTGCGTCTCGTACATCTTCATCACGCCGTTGTGATTGTACGAGACCGAGCCGAGGTAACCCGGGCTCCAGCCGTCCATGAATGCGTTGGTGTAGACGCCCGGCATTCCCCACTTCGTCATCTGCGCCATCTCCCAGTTGGAGAACCAGGGGAGCTCGGAGAAGAGGAGGGGATCGAGGTTCGGGTTCTGCGGCATGCCGCCGCTGTAGGTGTAGAGGAGCGGCAGCGATTCGTGCAGATCGTGCATGATGGGCGGATGCGCCGTGAAGTACCAATCCACGATTGCGCGCATCTGCACCAGCTGGATGTTGATGTCGCGATTGTTGTCATGGTACGCGTACTTGCCCCAGTACGGGAGTGCGCCGATGCCGGCTCCGCCGCGCCCACCACCCCCGCCGCCAGCGCCTTCGCCACCGCCTCGCCCGCCACGGCCTCCGCCGCCCGCAGTATCAGCGGCCGGAGCTGGAGCCGGCGTGGGCGTTTGAGCCGCGACTTCGAGCCCGCGGAAGAACCAGTCAACGTTGCGATCTCGGCCGTCGGCGTCGGCCACAGGGGTGACCGAGACGTACACGTTGTTCCGAATCTGTGTGATGATCGGCGACGTCTCCGTGGCCAGGCGATAAACGAGTTCCATCAACATTTCCGACGGCCCCGTTTCGCCCGAGTGCAGGCCGCCCATCAGGTGGTAGTGCGGCTTGGTACCGGTGATGAGCGTGGCCACCTGGGGCTCAGTCATTCCGCGCGGGTCGGCGATCTTCTTCAGGTTCGCGCGGTTCTGCGCGAGCTTGGTCATGTTTGCGTCGGACGTCACCCAGACCACGACGAGCTCGCGGCCTTCATCGGACCTGCCGATCGTTTCCACGCGCACGCGAGGTGTCGCCTTGGCGAGCGCACGGTAGTACTTGAGCTGATCGGCGTAGTACGTCAGCTGCCTGGGCGCACCAATGTGCCGCCCCAGAATGTCCCGGGGCGTCGGAATTCCCGGCACGAGCGGGAGGTGGTCAACGAGCGGACTCATGTGCCTGGGATTGGCGAGCCACGACTTGTGATCGCGCTCGAACGTGGGGTCCTGGCGCTGCGTGCGGTCGCGTGTTTCGGTGGTGAACTGTTGCGCGGCGAGGGCTGGGGCTAACCCCGGACAGGCGCCAAAAAGGGCGAACAGGAAAAGCGAACGGATAACGGTGTCGGTTCGCATCCGGATGGCGCGGCAATGAGCTGGCATACAATCGGGTCGGGAAGGGGGGCGGTGCCGAACGTAAACGGCACATGAATATGCGTTCCCTGACACGCCGGCGTCACAATTTCGCCACGCCGGCACAGGCTGCTTGCAGAGTCGACCGGGAACTGCCATATATGCATGCAAGAAATTGTGACCACCATCACTAAGCCCTGGTGATAGTGGATCACGGGCGCTCGTCCCCATCGAATCTCAACCACGAATGGGGCGTGCGCGCCAAACGGTCAGGCCCCCCATTTCGGAGATCTTGCATGAAGCGCATTGCCACCCTCGGCCTTCTGGCCTTTGCCGCCGCTTGTGCGGCGGACAAGTCGGTCTCTGTGGCGCCTGAGTCTGAAACCGGCGCAGTACAGAGCGAATTTGTGATCACCCCATCTGGTGCCGCCTTCACCCCTAAGGAGTTGGCCACGTTTCCAGACAAGACGCCGTACCATGCGCATGCGGATGCGCCTGCGATCGGCAAGGCGGATGAACTCACGGCGAGCTTCAGCGTGACCGGAAACCCGGGGCCAAAAGTGCTGTGCAATGGCGTCGCATGGTGCAACAACATTCCCGGCCAGATCCCAGGCGCAACCGTCGTTCAGTGGACTGATGCGCAATGGCTTGCGGCGACGACGGCCCAGTTTGCCCAGTTCGATGTGATCTACCTCCACGACAACTTTGGCTCCAAGTCGAATCTCGCGCCGGCCAAGAACACCTGGGGTGCCGCCATTACCGGACGCGCCGTGCTGACGGGAACCCACTTCGAGCATTGCCCAAGCAGTGCTGGCGCCTGCACCGTGCTCAAGGCCACGCTGAATTGGATTCACGCTGGCACCGGCACAGGTCTGCTTGTCTCGACGCAGGTCAGTACGCTGAGCGGCGCCAATATGATCCCGTCGATTCCGCCATTCCTCGGCATCACGTATGCGCAGAATGGCAGCGGGTTCGAGCATGTCGATATCACCGATCCCGGGCATACGACGATGCTGGGTTCGACCGATGCGTCGCTGAGCAACTTCGGCCAGAGCAGTCACAGCTACTTCGGCAACATCGGCAGCTTCACGAATGTTGCCTCGGTCTGCAAGAACGCATTCCTGCGGTACCCGAGCACCTGCCCTGCGGGATTTGCACCGTATTTCATCGTGACTTCAGTGGCCGTGCAGGATCAGGACGGCGACGGCATTCCGGACGCGACGGACAACTGTCCGACCGTTGCCAATACCAATCAGGCCGATGCGAACGCCAACGGCGTGGGCGATGCCTGCGAGTCGGCACCAACCGTGACGGTCACGCCAGCGACAAGTTCAGTGCCGCCGGGCACGGCAATCACGTTCACCGCTGTCGGTGCAGATTCTGACAACCCGCTGAGTTCGCTGGTCTATGAGTGGCGCGTGAACGGGATCATCCAACAGACGTCGCCGTCGACCTCGTTCGTGCACACGTTCGCCTCCGACGCCACCGTGCGCGTGACGGTCCGCGACCCAGGCAATCTCAGCGGGTTCGCCGAGGCAACGGTTGAAATTATCACCAACCGGCCGCCGACCGCAGTAATTGCTGGAGCAACCTCAGCGGGTGAAGGCAGTAGCATCAGCCTTGACGGCTCGGGCTCATCCGATCCCGACAACGACCAACTGCATTACGCGTGGACGGTCAACGGTTCCGCCGCTGGCGCGGACTCGCCGGCGTTGAATATCCAGGCCGGAGATGGACCAGCCACGTTGACAGTCGTGCTGACGGTCACCGATGGAAAGGGCGGACAATCGGTTGCGACGCATACCGTGACGGTCAATAACCTGCCGCCGTCTGGAACCCTCGGTGCGCAGTCACCCGTGACTGAAGGCCAGTCATTCAAGCTCGACTTCTCGGCAATCGACGACCCGAGTCCGGCCGATATCGCTGCCATTGTCAATGCATCGTTCGACTGCGGCGATGGGAACGGATACGGCGCGTTCAGCACCGTACTGCACGCGTTTTGTCCCACGACGGACAACGGCACGCGCAACGTGCGTGGCAAGTTGCGCGACAAGGACGGCGCTGAAGCGGAGTATGCGGCGACCGTTACGGTGAACAATGTGGCACCGTCGGTGACCGTTGCACCGGCCGGTACAATCTATTCGGGCGGCACATATAACCTCACCGGTGCGTTCACGGATCCTGGTGTCAACGACAATCCGTGGGCGTACCTGATCAACTGGGGCGGACCGACCAGCGTGGGCTCGACGGCGGTGCAGGGTCCGGTGAACGCTGCGCAGAACTACCTGGTGGCCGGTACGTATCCGATTTCGCTCACGGTCACCGACAAGGACGGCGGGTCCGGTACCGCGGTGACCACGCTGACGGTGCTGCGACTGCCCGTGACTTGCGATGTCAAACCGGAGACGATCAACCTCAAGGGCGACCAGCAGAATTCCGGTAACGGCAACGGCGGCGGAGCGCCGGCGGGTATGGTCACGCTTCACTGCTACTCAACGGCGACGATCGACCTGACGACGCTGGTCGCTTCGACTGGACGGCTCGGCGACAACGTCGGCACCGACACGCAGACCGGCAAGCGCAACAACGGCACGTACTACATGTCGGTTGACGACGTGAACGAGGATGGCCGCCCTGACGTGATACTGCACTTCAACCGGTCAGCCATGATCGCCAACGGCGACCTGGTGAGCGGAATGCCGAAGCTCTACTTCAACGGAACTCTGGCGGATGGGCGCCAGATCGCGGGCTCCGACACGGTGCGCGTCATCCCGTAGTCGGCAGTGTGTACGCATAACCGGCCTGGCTCACTGAGTCAGGCCGGTTATGCATTTGGGGCCCTGGCCTCGAGGTAAGTCAGCCGGGGGTACTCGCGGGCCCCTGAAACCCGCAGTCCGTTTTCCCCGTACTTGGGAAGGGGAGGGTTTGAGACCATGGCCGCCGAAGCGCCGGGACTGTTGCAGGGAACCGTAGATGTGCTCGTGCTCCGCGCGCTCGCGTGGCAGCCGATGCACGGCTACGCCGTGTCCGAGTGGGTACGCGGGCGCACGGATGGCGCCATCGTCATTGAGGATGCCCCGCTCTACAAAGCGCTCCACCGACTCGAGCGCGATGGCGCGATCAGCGCCGAGTGGGGGCTCTCGGAGAACAACCGCCGAGCACGCTATTACACGCTGACGTCGGTGGGTCGGCGACTGCTTCGCGCAGAGGAATCGGCCTGGCGCCGGTACGCGGCGGCGATGGCGCTTGCCCTGGAATCGCAGTGATCCGTCGTCTCTTCAAGCTCCCATTCCGCACGCGCGGCAGCATCGCCCGCGAAGCCGATGCCGAGTTGCGCTTTCATATGGATGCGCGAACAGAAAAGCTGACAGTTGAAGGTTTGCACCCCGGCGATGCCCGCGCGCAAGCCGAGCGCGAGTTCGGCGACATGGACGACGCGCGCCGCTACATCACTGCCGTAGATCGTGAGGCGGAGACCAGCCGCCGGAGGAGAGACTTCGTGGGCGACTTCGCGCAGGATGTCACGTACGCCGTGCGGAAGCTGCGTGCCGCGCCGACCTTCGCGTTCGCCGCGATCCTCACGCTCGCTGTCGGCATCGGCGCCAATACCGCGGTGCTCAATCTCGTCAATGCGGTGCTCGTCAAACCGCCCGCGGTGAACGATCCCGACCGAATGGCGTGGATCGGGCCGACATCGCCCTCGAACAACTCGGGCGCGTGGACGATGCCCGACTTCGTGACATTTCGCGAGCAGGCAAAGTCGTGGTCGCATCTCTCCGCGTTCGGGAACGTGAGCTTTACGTTGAATGGCGCCGACCCCAAGCGGCTCGCTGGCCTCGTCGTGAATGGGAACTACTTCGACGTTACCGGTGTGGCCCCCGCGCTCGGTCGCACTTTCCTGGCATACGAAGACAGCGCCAACGTTCCGGTGCTTTCCGTGGTGATCAGCTACGCCTTCTGGCGACGCGAGTTCAACGGGGACTCCAGTGTGGTCGGTCGCGAGATCGAGCTCAACTCACACCAGGTTCAGATTGTCGGCGTGGCGCCCGAGGGGTTCAACGGAATGCGGCTCGGCGACCAGCTCGATGTGTGGATGCCGTTTCCGGCATTTAGTGGCGTTGGGGTTGGCCGGAGCGAGCTGTACACCGCCCACAGTTCACGATGGTTGCGTGTGATCGGCCGACTCGCGCCGAACGCCACAATGGAATCCGCGCAGGCCGAGGCATCGCTATTGCAGACGCGTCTGGAGCCACGCATCACGACGCCAGCCGACCGGCGCACACTTGTGCTAGGGGACGTTCGCGGTGGGCTCGACCCCGCGGCGCGCGCGCGCCTAACGCCGGTCTTTTCGCTGATGATGCTCGTGCCGCTGCTCGTGCTCGGTGTGGCCTGTGCGAATGTGGCGAACCTTTTCGTATCGCGAAGCGTGCAGCGGCAGAAGGAACTCGCGCTGCGCCGAGCGCTCGGCGCGTCGAATGGCCGGTTGGTGCGACAGTTGCTCACAGAGACGGCAATCCTTGGCCTCGTGTCGGGGGCGGTGGGTGTGGCGATTTCATACGGTCTGACGGGCATCATCTCGCGGGTGGGCGATGTGCCCGACGATGTGATGCGTTTCGTGCGGCCCGATCTTTTCGTGTTCGTGCTGACGTTCGGGCTCGCGTTGGCAGCGGGAGTGCTGTTTGGACTTTTGCCGGCTCTCGCGGCCACGCGCAGCGCCATTGCGCCAGCACTCAAGAACGATGGGAGCTCGGCGGGTGGTGGCCGCGGGCGCCATCGGTTGCGGAATGCCTTCGTGGTGAGCCAGGTGGCGTTCTCGCTGGCGCTGCTGATTACGGCGGGGCTCTTCGTTGGGAGCTTGCGCAAGGCGCTCGGCGTGGAGCCCGGGTACGATCCGCGGAACACGATTGCGGCGGCGTATGACAATGGCGGACAGGGGTACTCGCCCGAACGGTTGCTTGCATTTGATGCACAACTGTTGGCGGTGGCGCGGGAGCAGCCCGGCGTGGAGGCGGCGGCGATCGCGGAGATTCTGCCGCTGAGCGGAAGCTCGAGTTCCACCAGCATCCGGCGTGAAGATCAGGCGCCGACCGAACGTGGCGCGAACACGCTCGTGAACCGCGTGACGCCGGGCTACTTCGAGACGATGCGGATTCCGATCGTGCAGGGGCGCGCGTTCACCGAGGCCGACAATTCGTCCAGTGCGCGCGTGATTGTGGTGAATGAGCGACTGGCGGAAGAGCTGTGGCCCGGGCAGAGTCCTATTGGTCGGCGGGCCCGTTCGCCATGGGACAGCACAATGGTGGAAGTGATTGGTGTGGCGCGGAACGGGAAGTACCGCTCATTGGCGGAGGCACGGCAGGAGGCGGCGTTCTGGGCGAGCGCGCGTCAGTTCCCGATGGGCACCCACGGCGAGTTGATTGTGCGCGCGCGTGGTGGAACGGTGGAGGCGGTGGCCGCGGCGCGGGCTGCTCTGAAGGCGGTGGACCCAACGCTGCCGATTTCCAAGTTGCAGACGCTGGACGCGTACATCGCGGAGACAGTGAGCGGTCAGCGCGCGGTCGCGGCGCTGTTGGCCGTGTTCGGCGCGATCGCGCTATTGCTCGCGGCGCTCGGAATCTTCGGCGTGATTGCTCAAGGCGTGGCGGCGCGCACGCGCGAGATCGGCATCCGGATGTCGCTGGGCGCGCGCGCGAGCGACGTGGTGCGCGGGTTCGTGCGCGAGGGGCTGGTGCTCACCAGTATTGGCGCCATAATCGGCGCGTTGCTGAGCCTCACAGCGTCGAAGCTGCTCGCAAGCTTCCTCTTTGGGCTCAAAGCCACGGACGCGGTGACGTTCGTGGGGGCGTCTGCTGTGATCGTGGTTGTGGCAGCGATCGCCAGCTTTGTGCCGGCGCGGCGAGCGGCGAAGGTGGATCCGTTGGTGGCGTTGAGGAGTGAGTGAGCGGTGCCGACAAGCTCGTCGCTAACGCGGTAGCGCCATCCCCTCATTGAGGATACGTGTGTACTGGACGTAGCTGAACACGCGGCCACGCTGCTTGGCGGTAAGTTCTGAAACGATCCCCAGACGCTCGAGGTGCACTAACGCGCGATTCACTGTGGCGGGAGTGAGATGAGCAAGCGCGCCCAACTTCTCAGCGGTGGCGATTGGATGTCGTTGAAGTGCACGGTGGATAAGAAGCGCTGACGGTGCTGGGCGACCGAGACCCGCGATGCTCGCGGCGTCCCTCGCCGTGAGTTTGAGGAGTCGACGAGCCGCGTTGACAGCTGCGGTGGCACTCTCGGCGACCGCAACGGAAAAAAACTCGAGCCAGGATTCCCAGTCGCCCTCAGTGCGGACGCGATTCAATAACTCATAGTACGTCTGGCGATGCTGCTTGAAATGGAGGCTCACAAACAGCAATGGCTCGCGAAGCACACCATCGGCAGCCAGCTGGAGCGGAATCAGCAATCGCCCGACGCGACCGTTTCCGTCGAGGAAGGGGTGGATGGTCTCGAATTGCACGTGCACCAATGCTGCCTTTACGAGCGGAGAGTGTGGTTCTGGCAGATCGTTGAGGAACCGCTCTAGTGATGACAAGCAGTCGGGGACGGCACCAGCTGGAGGAGGAACGAACACAGCGTTTCCCGGTCGGGTGCCGCCGACCCACACTTGGCTTCGGCGGAACTCCCCCGGTGTGACCGAGCGGTTGCGCGATGCCTTGAAGAGGACGGCATGAATCTCCCGCAACAGGCGGAGCGAAAGCGGAAATCCGCCGCGCAGGCGCTTGAACCCGTGCTCGAGCGCCGCGACATGCCGCCGGACTTCGCGGACGTCGTGGAGTGGCGCGGTAGGTGTTTCGTCGGTTTCAACGAGAAAGAGGTCAGCGAGGGTTGACTTTGTTCCCTCGATCATCGAGGACAGCACTGCTTCCTTTCTGACAAAACTGGAGAGTAGGAGGCCGGTGTCGGGGAGCAGTTCGGTAACTGCATCTAGTCGGCCGAGGGCTACCAGTGCCGCGTCGAACCGCGCGCGAAGCGGCGGGGTCCATTCGACGGGTGGATGCGGTGGGAGCGGTGCCGGAACAAACGCCTTGAACGGTTCGCCCCCGCCGGCGTTGTGGATGTATTGGCCCTGCAGGGAACGACGCATCAGTCTAAAATACCAGCCCTTTCTATTTTAGGAAAGGGCTGTTTGCTAAAATAAGGATGAAGGCAACGAGGCCGGCGTTTGGTGCCTGCTACGCAACGGCCACATCATCGCCGAGTGGGGCATGGCTCCCGTTCAAACGCGGTCTGAGTATCGGGTCCGAGCGTCGATCGTGTCGACGACAATCGTCCCGGGTTAGTCGGAGGCCCGGTTAGTTGAGTACCAAGGCGGGGGAGTCGGCCTGGCACCGGAGGAAGTGTTCCTCGAACTCCGACGGCGGGACACAGCCCAGTGGACCCATCAGGCGCTGATATCGTACCACGCCACCCACTCGAGCGTGGCGAACGCCCCATCCTGATCCCGGTCGTGCAGGGCCCGCTCCAGCGCGTCGAGCGCGAGATCGCTGCGCATGGACCGCTGGGTCTCCGGCGTACAGCCGATCTTTTCCGCGATCGACTTGATGGCCGGCCACTCCGACGGATGCGCCGGGGTCTGCGTCTCGACCATCCGCACAGTCCTTTCGCGCACTTCCGGGGGAAATCGTGTGGCTCGTGGCATGACTCCAACCTCTCAGAGATTGGAGCCTCCGGCAATCCCAGAGCGATTTACTACCGATACTCCCCCATCAACTCCTGCAACGCCGCATTCCCCGGCACGAGCTCTGAGTAGGGCACCTCAACCAGCGGCCGCGCCACCGTCTTGTTCAATCCGTGCATATCCGGCGCGCCGCCCTCGTCCACGAACAGCAGTCCCGTGGCCACCTCGCCGCGATCGATGCACGACTTCACGTGCAGGTAGGCATTGTTCCGGTCCGTGGGGTTGTAGTCGCCCGCCAGCTTCCGGAACCGCAGAATGCTGCCATCGTGCATCGTCACGCTCGTGAGCCCGCCGGCATCCTTCTGCTCGGCACTGATCTCCTTGCGTAGCGGCACGAAATCGGCCGCCGAGATCTCCACCTCGTGCTCACGCGTGTACTTGTAGCTCTTGGTGGAACCCTCGTGATCGTTGAAGCTCACGCAGGGGCTGATCACATCGATCAAGGCAAAGCCCTTGTGCGTCAGCGCTGCCTTCAGGACGGGCACCAACTGCGCCTTGTCACCGCTGAACGAACGCGCCACGAACGTCGCGCCAAGGGTCAGCGCGAGGAGCACGGGATCAATGGGCTGATTGAGGTTCGCCTCGCCGCGCTTGCTCGTGGAGCCGACGTCGGCGCTCGCCGAGAACTGGCCCTTGGTGAGGCCGTACACGCCATTGTTCTCGATGAGGTACATCATCTGCACGTTGCGCCGAATGGCGTGGCAGAGCTGGCCCAGGCCAATCGAGAGCGAATCGCCATCGCCTGAGATGCCCACGTACATCAGGCTCCGGTTGGCCGCATTCGCGCCACTCGTCACCGACGGCATGCGCCCATGCACGGCGTTGAAGCCGTGACTCTGCTTCATGAAGTACGCCGTGGTCTTGGACGAGCAGCCAATTCCGCTCATCTTCGCGGCCTTGTTGGGCGGCACATCCAGCTCCCAGAACGCGGTGATCAGCGCGGCCGTCACCGAATCGTGACCGCAACCGGCGCAGAGCGTGCTCATCGCGCCTTCATAATCGCGCGTCGTCAGCCCGAGTCCATTCTTGCGGAGACTGGGATGCTTGACCGGCGGCTTGGCAATCGACGTCATCAGCGGACTCCTGCAAGCTGACCGGCCACGGCCTTCACGACGACATTCGCCGTGAGGGGGAGGCCGGCATAATCGAGAATGGATGTCAACGTGTTGGGGTCAATGCTCAGTTCGTTCACGAGCATCGACTTGAGCTGCGCATCGCGGTTCTGCTCCACCACGTACACGCGCTCGTGGTTCTTGATGAACTCCAGGACTTCCTCGCCAAAGGGAAAGCCCTTGAGCCTCATGAAATCCGCGGCGATCCCTT
>JARIET010000036.1 GCA_031127185.1 Gemmatimonadota bacterium
GAGGATGGCTACGCAGGCATCGTCCCCGTCACGTGCATAGCCGATGACGTCACGGTCGCCACCGCCGACGTCCACCATCGCGCTGGGCTCCTCAATCTCCTCGAGGTGTCGCACGGCATCGCGCAACTCGGCGGCGCGCTCGTAGTCCATCCGGGCCGCTGCCTCGTCCATCTTCGCCCGCGTACGGCGCACCACTTCGTCCGTTCGGCCGGACAGAAAGTCCACGACCTCGCCCATCATATCGCGATAATCTTCGGCCGACTGCGCGCCCACACAGGGCCCTTTGCAGCGCTTGATGTAGAAGTCGAGGCAGGCGCGTTCGGGCATCTCGCGAGGCATGTCGAAGCGGCACGATCGAACCGTGAATGTGCGCTTGACGACGTTGAGCGCCCGTCGCATGGCGCCGACATCGGTGTACGGGCCGAAATACTTGGCGCCGTCATCAAGGAGTCTTCGCGTCACGAAGACGCGCGCGTATGGCTCCTGGACCGTCACCTTCACGAACGGATACGACTTGTCGTCGCGCAGCAAGACGTTGAATCGCGGCCGGTGCTCCTTGATGAGATTCGCTTCGAGCATCAGGGCGCTGGGCTCGTCGGGAACCACGATAGTCTCGAGTCCGGTGGCCTGATCCATCAGGGCGCGAGTCTTCGGGTTTGCGTCGTCACCGGTGACGTAGCTGCGCACGCGGGCGCGCAGTCGCTTGGCTTTGCCGACGTAGAGCACCGTACCATCGGGCGCCTTCCACCGGTACACACCAGGCGTCTCGGGCAAACGCAGCGTGGCTTCCGCGACGCGATCCGGAATCATTACCGGCTGCCGCTCCCGAATCGCGCCCGCACCCGATCCACGACCGTGCGCGCTTCAGGCACGCCGGCACGCAGCGTCAGCGCGAAATAGATCGCGCCAAAGAGCGGGAGCACCACGGCGCCAAGGGCGACGGGATGCAGATCCGCCAGGAGCATCTTCACGCCAAATGCCGCCGCGCCACCGATCAGGGCCGTACGCCACAACTCGACCACGGTGCGGACGGGGACTCCAGTCGCGCCAACGCGTGCGTTGAGCGCGCTTCGAAGAAGCGCAAACTCCACCCACGCCCCGATTCCCGCGCTTGCCGTCAGTGCCGCCACGCCCCAGCGCGCGTCGAATCCGGCGAGTCCAGGAAGAACAAGCGCGCCAAACGAACCCAGCGCGCCCGCGACGACGATGCGAATGACCGCGATGCGAACCGGCGTTCGCGTGTCATGCAGCGCGTACCAGGCCGAGTTGTAGACGCGGCCCATTGTGCCGGCGAGGAGTCCAACCGAGGCGCCGGCGAGCACGGCCCAGACCCAGATCGTGTCGGCCCGACCGAAACTTCCGGATTGCAGAAGTGCCCCCGCAATCACGTCTCCGAGCAGGATCAGCGCAGCCGACGACGGTACCACGAAGTACGCCACCGACCGGAGCGCAGTATCAAGTCGCTCGCGGATCGCCGCTGCGACGTCTTCGGCGCGCTGCTCGGCCATGTCCGTAAGTTCGGTCACAGACACCGACATCCCGAACACGGACACGGGAAGCATCGCGATGTTCTGCGCGAAGAACAGGACGGCGGCTGCACCATCCACCACCAGGCTCGCAATCAGTTGGTCTACCCACCCGCTCACCTGCACGACGCCCCGGCCGAGCACCACCGGCGCAAAGTTCGCCTTCACCGTCTGTAGCTCAGCCCGCACTGGCCCAGTTCCGTTCGGGGTGAGCACACGGAGCACCGCGGGAACTTGCACGGCAAACTGCAACACACTGCCGACGACAGCGCCAACGGCAACCAACCACGCCGTTCGCGCCTGATCGTCCATTGAACCGCCCCAAAGCACGGCTGCGATGATGGCAACATTCCACAGAACGGGCGCGGCGTAGCTGAGCAAGTAGCGGCGATGGGCATTCAGGACGCCGAGGCACCATGCCGCCAGAGCCAGCAGGCCCATGCTGGGGAAGAGGATGCGAACGAGCTCGACGGCCTGAGCTTGCTTTTCCGCGGAGAATCCCGCTGCGATCAACCTGACCAGCCAGGGCGCCCCCAGCATCCCCAGCAACACCACCCCTGAGCTGACAATGGCGAGCGCGGCAAACACCGCTCGCGCAAGGCGACCGGCGTCCGCATCGCGTCCTTCCGCGCGCAGGCGCGCATACACGGGAACAAACGACGCCGAGAGCACGCCCTCGCCAAGCAGATTCTGCAAGACGTTCGGGATGCGGAGGGCCGCGCTCAGCACGTCACTGGCGTCACCCACCCCGAGGAAGTGGCTGATGATCCGCTGACGAACGAGCCCAAACACCCTGCTGAGGAGGATCCCTGCGCCGACGGCCAGCGCGCCTCCAGTCCGGCGCGGAGCGGCCTCGGGCCGATTCACCTGGCCATCACCTCGTGCCGATCAACGAGGAGGCGTGGAGCAATGCGCCGTCGTGCAGGCGCGCGAGCAGGGGGTCGCCATAGCGCGCAAATAACGGCACGAAATTGAGGCGTCGCTCCTGCCGCTCGCCCTCGGGCTGCAAACTCGCGCGAATGGCGGCCAGGTCCCGCAGCGCATCGGTCTCACCCTTTGCTGCGGCGGTGCGGAGCCGACGTTCGAGGCGATCGACCTTCTGCCGAATCTGCTTGCGCGCACCCTCGACCACTTCGGGCGATGACAGTGCGGCAGCGCGTGCTGCGGCAGCGATCGCATCCACGTTCGAGTCCAGGGCGCCTTGAAGCGCCGCCAGTGCTTCGCGCACCGCGGGCGAAATCGCCCGCTCGCCAATCCGCCGCTCGGCGCGATGCGGGACACGCACGTCGTCAATCATCATGCCCAGCCGACCGAGCATACGGTCGACCGCCGGCTCGACCACGGTGGCGGACCACCGCGGAACGACCAGCGGCCGTGGGGCACCCATCGCGTCCGCCACCGCCCCGACCTGCGCAAAGTATGCCATCTCGCCTGGGCCACCAACGTAGGCGATCGACGGGAGAATCCGCCGCTCCACCACGGGGCGCAGCAGCACGTTCGCCGACAGTACGAGGTCGTCGCGACGCGCCGCGTCGCCGGCGTGCGCGAGCGGCACCCGCTCCTTTACGCCGCCCGTGCTCCGAAACACGAGCGAGAGCCGTGGCACACGAGCCACCTGCGCGCGATATCCGGCGCGTTCAATCGTCACGCTGCGCATGCTGACGGCCTCGTCAATCACTGCAGCGCGGCCGAGCGCTTCGACCAGAACGGGGCGCGCCGCACCTCGCACCGACGGATGCCACGAGTCGAGCACAGGCATCCCCAATGGAGCAAGCACCTCCCGCAGCAACTGCACGTACGCGCTACCGACCGTCGCGCCGGACCGATAGGCTCCCTGAACCGCCTCGACGAACCGGCGATGCGCGGCGGAACGCGTCGCTTCGAGGAACGATTCCATCGCCAGTGACACGTCGCCAAGCGGCATCTCCGACATCACCAGTTGCTCCGGAGACGCTCGCTCGATCGAAATGCGCCGACACTCCGGACCTACCGCGACGGTCGTGAAGCTCGCTTCGGCGAAGTCGGCATCGTCTGTCGCGGCCCAAAAAAGCGGCGCAGCGGGAATGCCCGTCGCGTGTTCGAACTTCTCGGCAAGGGCGATGGCCGTCAGGGCCTTGAGCCATGTATAGCCCGCGCCACCGAAGAGCCCAGGTTGCTGACCGGTGGTGATGACGACTCCGTGGCCCGTCGCCACGCGCTCCAGGCGCTCAGCCGCTGCCCCGGTCGCGTTGATCGCCGGTCGCAATGTCTCAATCCAGCGGGCCCCGGGGAAACCCGCGCGCACGGCTTCCGCGTGACTTCGCCACTCTTCCGCGCCGCGCGGCTTTGGCAGGAACCAGTCCTTGGGCACTGAGCCGTCGAGCGCCGCGCGCGTGAGGGCGCCCCCGCCATACGACTCGGTGACAATGCGCGCGTGGTCGCTGTCGGTCGCCAAGCGCTAGCTCCGCATCATTTGTTGTACGGCTCGCCGCGCACAATCGTGCCGGCGCGATACAACTGCTCGGCCAGCACGACACGAGCCAGCTCGTGCGGCAGCGTCCACGGAGCGAGCGAGAGCCGCGACCGTGCAGCCCTGCGCACGGCGTCCGACAAGCCGCGCGCGCCGCCAATGAGGAACGCCAGATCGGTTGCCGACTCGCGCATTTTCTGCAGCCACGCAGAGAAGACTTCGGACGTCATCTCCTTCCCACCCGGATCGCAGGCCACGATATGGGCCCCGCGCGGCACCGCTGCAAGCAGTCGCTCGCCCTCGCGCACGATGTGGCTCGTCCCCCAAAGTCCCCCGACGTCCCGCTGTTCCCGCACTTCCAGTATCTCGATCGGCCAATACCTTGCCGCACGCGCCTCGAAGTCGGCCGCGGCTGCCGCCAGCCCGGGATGCCGGACTCTTCCCACGACCGCAACGACAATCTTCACGGCAGGTCACTCGCGTACCGGGCTTCTGCGGGCCGTCAGGCGTAGATGCCGCGAAGACGATGCACCGTCGCAACGCGACTGATCGAGAGCATGTACGCGGCGGTGCGCATGTTCACCTTGTGTTGCTTGGAGAGGTTCAGCACGGCGTCGAAGCTCTGCTCCATGATCTGCGTGAGCGAATCGTTCACGCGCTGCTCTGTCCAGAAGTAGCCGCCGCGATCCTGAACCCATTCGAAGTACGACACCGTCACTCCGCCGGCATTCGCCAGGATGTCGGGGATCACGAAAATGCCTTTCTCATCGAGAATCGCATCGGCGGCAGCGGTCGTGGGGCCGTTCGCCCCTTCGCAGATGATCTTCGCCTTGATCTGCGCCGCGTTCTTCGACGTGATCACGTTCTCGAGCGCCGCCGGCAAGAGTACGTCGACGTCGGTCGTGAGCAGCTGTTCATTCGTGACCCGATCGCCCTGAGCGAATCCCTCGAGCGTCTTGTGCTGCTTGACGTGCGCGATCGCCTCGTCCACGTCGATCCCCTTCGGATTGACGTAGCCGCCAGTGCGGTCGCTGATGCCGATGATCTTGCAGCCTTCACGCTGGAGGAGCTGCGCGGCGACCGAGCCGACGTTGCCAAAACCCTGCACAATCAGCGTCGTCCCCTTCAACGGCATGCCCAGGTGCGCCAGGGCCTGCTTTGTCACGATCATGCAGCCCCGCCCCGTGGCCTCGCGTCGACCCAGCGAACCGCCCATCTCGACCGGCTTTCCGGTGACAACTGCCGTCACTGTGTGGCGGACATGCATGGAATAGGTATCCATGATCCACGCCATGACCCGTTCGTTCGTGTTCACATCGGGCGCCGGAACGTCGGAATCGGGTCCCAGCGTCTGGATGATCGACGCCGTGTAGCGCCGCGTCAGCCGTTCCAGTTCGCCCACGCTCATCTTCAGCGGATCACAGATTACGCCGCCCTTGGCGCCGCCGAACGGGATGTTCACCACCGCGCACTTCCAGGTCATCCAGGCGGCCAGGGCTGTCACTTCGTCGAGCGAAACATTCATGTCAAACCGAATGCCACCCTTTGCCGGGCCGCGCGACGTATTGTAGAGCACGCGGATGCCGGTAAACACCTCGACCTCACCGTTGTCGAGCATCACGGGGATCGAGGTGATGATCTGCTTTTCCGGATGCCGCAACACTTTGTAGATGCCGGGCTCGAGATCAAGCAGCTCGGCTGCGCGATCGAACCGGGACATCATCCCCTCAAACGGGTTCTCCTCGTTGAGGAATCGGTCCTTGTCCGGGCGAACAATCGGCGCGGTGGGAAGCAGCAGATCGGGGGTCATGCGAGTCGGTTCCTTCGCCGGCCAGGGCCGGCGCTCGAAGTCATCGGTCGTTGGCGGGCCTCGAGAGGCGGCGGGCAAGCCCTTCAAGGGCCTCCGCGCCCAACTCGATGCTCACGCGCTGGGAAAGATACCATAAGGGTGGCGCCGAGGGAGGCCAAAGCGGCCCCAGTTTCACGGCGTCTTTCAGCGTGCACACAGTGTACTGCGCGCCCTCGGCTTCGCGCGCCAAACGTGCCGCGTCACCAAGCCCAAATGCGTGGTGGTCACGATACGAACGTGACGCAATGCGGGCACTCGACGCGCGCAGCTGGGCCTCAAATGCGCGCGGGTCTCCGATCGCCGAAATCGCCAGGACAGCGTTTCCGGCCAGGGCATCCACAGGTTTCCGGGTCGTCGTGCCCCATTGCACCAGCCAGTCTGCGGCCAGATGCACGATCACCGGAACGGCCTCCGGCGCCATTCGCGTCGCGTATCCGAGGACTTCCTTCGCGTGGAGAGGCGTCGTCCGTTTGCGCGTCACCACGACATGGGTTGCGCGGCGCAACGATTCAAGCGGCTCGCGCCAAGGACCTGCAGGCAAAAGTCGGACTTGTCGGTGCCGATCAGCGGAAATGAGGACAATGTCCGCATCACGCTTCACGCGGCGGTGTTGGAATGCGTCGTCGAGCACAATGGCGGTGGCACCACGGGCATGCGCCTCTGCTGCGGACGCGCGGCGATTCGCGCCCGCGATGATGATGGCACGTGGTGCGAGCAGGTGGTGGACCAACGCCTCGTCGCCGCCATATCCCCTGAGGAGAATCGCGGGCCGGCCACCCGCGTCGGAAATCGCCGACGCAATCCACGCGGCCATTGGCGTCTTCCCAGTGCCACCGACGGTCAGGTTACCCACTGAGACTGTCGGGAGGTCCAGCGGGTACGAGCGGAAAATGCCGCGATCGTACGCGGAGTTCCGTACCCGCATGAACGCACCGTAGCCCCACGCGGCTGGCGCAAGTGCCGTCCGGAGCGCCCGCGAGAAGATGCCCGTCGATTCCCAGCGGCGCTCGATCATTCGCTCAGCCATCGTGCGACCCCTCGCGCGGACCCGTCAGCGCCTCGAAACGCACCGCCTCCTCGGTGGCCTCAGCCGGGGTCGTTCCCTGGACGAATGTTGGATCACTGAAGTGCATCACCAGTCGCGCGAACGGCTTCGGAATCATGAAGCTGTCCCAACTCTTCAACGTCCAGGCGCGACTCGCCGTGACGAACATGGTGGTGATGGGCACGCCCGACCGCTGCGCTGCGACCGCCGCGCCGGGCGAGAATTTTCGGGCCGGGCCGCGCGGGCCATCCGGCGTGATTGCGATGGTCGCGCCGGCCTTCAGCGCTCGCACCATATCGGCAAACGCCCGCGCCCCGCCGCGGGTCGAAGAGCCACGGATGAGTCCGTACCCAAGTCGCTGCAGGATGCGCGCAATGATCTCGCCGTCCCTATGCTCGCTCACGAGCACCAGCATCCCGAGGTTGCGCAGGTAGTACGCCAACGGCAGCAAATGCCCATGCCAGAGCGTGAGCACCGTGCCCTGCCCCTGTGCCCGACGCGCGCGCCACCCTGATTCCCCGCGCACCTCCACGCGCCACGTCCAGGCGAGGAGTCGGAGGATGAGCGCACCCAGGGGCACGCCGATGCGCAGGCGCCAGTCCTCCCGCGGCGGAGTCGTCGTGGCGACCGTGCTCACTTGGGCACCATTTGCGACGCCATCTGCGCCACCCGCAACGCGGCACCGGGCGACCCAAGCTTGGCCCGCACCTCGGCCAGACCCTGGATCATTGTCGCGCGCGCCGCCGAGTTTGCGCGGAACAACGGCTCCAGCGCATCGGCGACGGCTGTCGGAACGAACGCCTCCTGAACGAACTCAGGAGCCACCTCGCGTCCGGCGACGATGTTGAGCAGGCCGATCCGTCCAATCGTGACGACGCGTTTGGCGATGGCGTAGGTAATCGGGCTCGTGCGATACACGATTGCGCAGGGACAGCCCGCGAGCGCCGCTTCGAGCGTGGTTGTACCGCTCTTGCACAGGGCTACGTCGGCCGCCCGAAAGAGCGTGAGCGACGCCGCGTCTACAACCTGAGTCTTGAACCTGGGCGAGGTGATCGGCGCTGTGGTCGCACCGGCCACGACCGAGCGCAACGCCGGAATCCGCCGGCGCAACTCCGCCTCCACGCGCGCGAAGTCCAGCAGGTGGCGGTCGATCTCCTGAGGTCGGCTCCCCGGATACATCGCGAGCAGTGGAACGTCGTCCGGCACCTGCAGCCGTCGCCGAGCCTCCGCGCGCGTCGGAAGTGCCGCAACCGAGTCAAGCAGCGGATGGCCAACGAACGTTGCGTCGATTCCGTGAGCGCGCAGTAGTTCTTCCTCGAACGGGAGGATGACTGCGGCCCTGGTGATCGTGCGGGCCATTGCCCGCAAGCGGCCGGCGCGCGAGGCCCAGACCTGCGGCGTGATGAAGTAAAGCACGGGAACACCTTCGGCCCTGGCGGCGGCCGCGACACGAAGGTTGAAGCCACCGTAGTCCACGCACATCACCAGCTTCACGCGCCCGCTGCGCAGCCGCGCGCGGATGCTCCGCAGCATCGACCAATGTGTCGGCAGGTGCCGAACAATTTCGATAAAGCCTACGACGCCTGTTGTGCGGCGAAACAGCGTGACGCCGGCGGCGGCCATCCGGTCGCCGCCGAACCCCGTCAGTGTCAGGTCGGGGCGTTGCGCGGCCAACTGTTCGGCGACCGCGCCGGCGTGCATGTCGCCAGACGCCTCACCTGCAACAATCAGGACCTCACGCACCCGGACGCGCAGTGCCGCCAGCGCCCGCGGCTGCGCCACCGCGCGCAGCGAAGGCCGGCAGGGCTCGCTCGATATCGTGCACAATCCGCAGCGCGACCTGCAGGGCGTCGCGCCCTTCCTCGCCCGTCACCGCAACAGGTTCCGTTCCCCGCAGGGCCGCAACGAAGTTCTCGAGTTCGAGCTTGAGTGGTTCGCCCTCCGGCGCCTCGAGAGGAATCCGTTCGACGAAGGCCTCGAGGGGCTGCGCCTGTTTCACCAACGTTGCAAGGTCCACGTCGCCACGCAGACGATACAACTCACCGTTCCCCGCACCGAGGTCGAGCGAGAGATAGGCATTTCGCTGGAAGATCCGCAGTTTGCGCATCCGTTCCCGCGATACACGGCTCGCCGTGATCGTGGCCACGGCGCCGTTCTCGAAGGTCAGCCGGGCGTTCGCAATATCGAGCGACGGCGTCAGGACGGGGATTCCCGCCGCCGACACATCTCGCACCTTGGCGCCCACGAGCGACAGCAGCAGGTCGATATCGTGAATCATAAGGTCCAGAACCACGGCGACATCCGACCCGCGCGGACTGAATGGCGCAAGTCGGTCGCTATCGAGGAACAGCGGATGATCCACATACGGCATTGCCGCGCGAATCGCGCGATTGAAACGCTCGATGTGACCGATCTGCACCAGCACGCCGTTCTTCGCGGCCACGGACAGCAGTTCGTCGGCCTGCTCGATCGTTGCCGTGATCGGCTTCTCGATCAGCACGTGCTTTCCTGCGGCGAGCGCGGCCTTGGCCACCTCATAGTGAGCCGGGGTCGGGACCACGATCGAAACGGCATCCACGTCAGCAAGAAGCGCGGACATGCTGGCGTATGCCTGTATGCCGAGTTCCTCGGCAACCTTTGCGGCACGCTCGGCGCCCGCTTCGTAGAAACCCATGAACTCTGCATCACCCACTCCGCGCAACAGACGCGCGTGGTGGAAGCCGAGGCTTCCCACGCCGATCACGCCCACCCGCGGGCGCGCGGGAGTCGATGTCACAGCGTGGCTCCGCGCTCGCTTGCCTCGAGGAAGTTGACCAGAGCCATGACCTCAGGGATCTGCTTCAACTCCGCCCGGGCCTGCTCGATGGCCTGAGAGACGTTCAGCTCGGAGCGGAAGAAGAGTCGGTAGGCGCGCTTGAGCTCCGCGATGGCCTCCGGTTTGAACCCACGCCGTTGCAGGCCGACGCTGTTGAGCCCGTAGAGTTGAATCGGGTTCCCCACCGCTCGCACAAATGGCGGGACGTCCTTGGGGACGCGGGAGCAGCCTCCGATGTACGAGTGGGCGCCGATGCGCGTGAACTGATGCACCGCGCAAAGCCCCGAAATCCCGGCGTAATCCTCCACCGTGACGTGCCCTGCGAGCTGTGTGCCGTTTGAGATGATGACGTGATTGCCGATGTGGCAGTCGTGCGCCAGGTGCACGTACGACATCAGGAATGAGTTGGACCCAACGGAAGTCTTGAGGGATTCTGAGGTGCCGCGATTGATGGTCGCGTATTCACGGATCGTGGTGCCGTCGCCGATCTCGACCCACGTCTCCTCGCCCTTGAACTTGAGGTCTTGTGGCAGGCCACCCAGCACGCTGCCGATGCCGACCCTGACGTTTTTTCCGAGCTTCACATGCGATTCGAGCACGCTGCGCATCGCCAAAGAAGACCCGGCGCCCACCGTGCAGTGCGGACCGACAAAGGCCCAGGGGCCAATCTCCACGTCCTTGCCGATTTCCGCTTTGGGGTCGATGATTGCGCTCGGATGGATGCGCGGGCTCATTTGTCGCGCACCATGGCCGCCATCTCGGCCTCGCAGACGACATTGCCGTCCACCCTTGCAACGCCAGACATCCGGCAGACCTTCCCGCGAATCTGCGTCATCTCGAGCTCAAACCGAATCTGGTCGCCGGGCTTCACGGGACGTCGGAATTTCACGTTGTCCAGCGACATGAAGTACACCACCTTCGAGCCGGGGTCTTCCACCGCACCCATCAACAGCATGCCCCCCACCTGCGCCATCGCCTCGACGATCAACACGCCAGGCATGATCGGGTGACCGGGAAAGTGTCCCTGGAAGAACGGCTCGTTGACCGTGCAGTTCTTGATCCCGACGATCCGCTTGAGTGGCTCGAGCTCGAGCACCCGATCCACCAGCAGGAACGGATAGCGGTGCGGCAGGACCTTCATGATCTCGTCTATCTCAATCACGCGTGCCTCCGTGGGAGTCTGCTGCGCATTGGCGATGAGCGCGCGCACCAGCGTGACCGTGCCCCGATGGCTCGGCTTGTGTGCGCTGATATGCGCCCGGACGCGTCGTCCGGCAAGCGCCAGATCACCGACGCAGTCCATCGCCTTGTGGCGGAGGAACTCGTCGGGCCAGCGCAGGGTCGCGTCGATGATACCGGTGGCGTCGAGTACGATCGCATTCTGCGTGGACGCCCCCTTGATGAGCCCCTTCGCGCGGAGCCCTTCCACTTCGTGCATGAAGCCAAACGTTCGGGCCGGCGCGAGTTCGCTGGCGAATGTCTCAGCGGTCACGCGCCATTTGCCCGCCTGTGGGCCGATGAGTGGATGCGGGTAGTCAATCGCGACTTCCAGGTCCAGACTGTCCGACGGACGCGCCACGTAGACCGACTCTCCGTCCACCACCCGCACACATTCGGCGAGGCGCAACTCCTTCACTTCGCCGCCATGGTCGTGCACGCCAGCGCTCTTCAGCGCTTCCAGGAACGGCTGCGCGCTCCCATCGAGGATCGGCGGCTCCGCCGCATCCATCTCGATCGTGATGTCGTCGATACCCAGGCCCACGACTGCGGCCAGAACGTGTTCGACCGTATGCAGCCCCTGATCGCCCGTGCCCAGTTGTGTGCGTCGCTCGCTGGCCACCGCGTGGTCCACGTGCGCAGGCGTTTCCGGTGCCCCGGGAAGGTCTACGCGGCGGAAACGAATTCCGGAATCCCGGGGCGCGGGAGCGAAGGCGAGCCGGCAGGTCTTGCCATAGTGCAATCCAACGCCGGCCAGCTCCCGTCGCTCACGAACGGTACGACGCGTGGTCACTCGGCGTCCCGCCCGAGCAATTTTTCCAGGCGTTTCATCATGCCGGACAGGCGGTAGAGCGCCGCGTATGCCTTGAGCGCCTCCCGGTGGGGGCGCGCGGGATGGCCGGACCAGGTTTCCCCCGCCGGGACATTCCCAAACACGGCGGAGCGTGCGGCGACGGTCGCTCCCTTCCCGATGGTATGGTGACCGGCGATGCCCACCTGGCCGGCGATAATTGCGCCGTCCTCGATCTTTGAACTGCCCGCGACTCCCACCTGTGCGAGAATCAGGACGAGACGGCCCACCCTGACGTTGTGAGCCAGGTGTACGAGATTGTCGAGTTTGGTGCCGTCGCCAATTGTCGTGTCATCGATGCTGCCGCGATCGATTGTGCAGTTCGCGCCAATCTCGATGTCGTTGCCAATTATGCAGCGACCAACATGCGGGATCTTTCGGTGTGCCCCGTTCTGATACACGAACCCGTAGCCGTCACTCCCAATGCGGGACCCCGCGTGAATGACGGTCCGTTTCCCGACGCTCGCCCCCGTATACAGGGTCACGTGCGAGAACAGCCGGCAGTCTTCGCCGACGGTCACTCCGTCATCCAGGACGACATGCGGCCCGATCCATGTGCGCGGACCAATGGACACGCCGGCGCCGATCACGGCGTATGCGTCGACCCGCGCGGAAGCGTCGATTGCCGAGCCAGCACCGATGACCGCAGTTGGGTGCACGCCGGGCTCAAATGGCGACGCGACGTAGATGCGCGGCAACAGCGCGACGAGGGCATCATGGGGCTTGGCGACCACGATGCGCACCGACGGACGGCCGGGCGTTTCTGCGAGTTCCGGCGTGCAGAGCACCACACCCGCCTGCGACGTCGCGAACATGTCGGCGTACTTGCCGTGCGCAATGAAGCTCAGGTCGTCCGGCCCCGCCCTGTCGAGCGGTGCCACCGCAGACACGCGCGTATCCGCATCCCCCGCCACGAGTGTGCCACCGACCGCGGCGGCAACTTCGGCCGCGGTCAGCGATGCGCGCGTCAAAGAGGCCATTGAGTGGACCCGGGACGCCGTGGGGGTGGCGTATCCGAACCGTGCCTGGCTTACCTGGTGCGCGACAGCGTCATGGTGAGCGTGTCGACCTTCTTGCGCGCAATGGAATCGGCCTTGGCCTTGGCCGCCGAGTCCGCCTTCGAAGTCGAGTCTGGGCGCTTCGTCGCTGGCGGCGGTGCTGCGGAACCGGGGGGGCGAATGCCGGCGGCGCCCTGCACCGGGCCCCCGGTTGGCGTTGGCGCCTTCCCGGCGGCCGGAGCGGCCTTGGGATCTGCCTTGCCCGCCCCGCTCGCGCCGGCAACCACCGGCACCGGCATGGTACGAAGCTTCGCCAGCACCCGATCAGAAATATTCAGGTTCTTGTCGGCCGCGACGATCGCCGCATTCTGGCCGATGTCGAGGATCACGGAATACCCCAGTTCCATGCGAACGTCTTCAATGGCAAGCTTGATCTGGTCGAGGATGGGCTGCATCACTTCGGCCTCGCGATCCTGCGCCTGGGCCTGAAGGGCCTGATAGCGCTGCTGGTACTCCCCTTGGCGATCGTTGATCACCTTGATGCGAGCATCCCGCCGCTCGGCGGACAACGTAGCCTGCTCCTTGGTGAAGGCGGCCGTCAGCACATCCATCGAATCGCTCATCCGCTTGACCTGCGCCTCCATCGCCTGCACGTCGCGCTGCAACACGGCCTGCGCGGCGGGTGTGGCGGGGGCGCCGTTCACGAGGTAACGGCTGTCGACGTAGGCGACGACCTTCTGAACCGCGGTGCCCTGGGCGGAGGCGGCGGCAAGCGGCGCGAGAAGAAGTAGAGCGCCACTGGCGCGTGCGAACAATGACATTGCGGCTCCCGATTAATAGAAGAACTGACCAAGCCTGAAGTGAACCATCCATTTCGGAGCGGGGTTGCCGCTCGCATCGATCCGGTCAAACCCGTACGCATAGTCGAGCCCAAGCGGGCCCAGCGGCGTCACGGCCGATCCCCCGATGCCGGCGCCACGAAAGAGCCGAGTCGGGTTGAACTCTCGAGGACGCGCCCAGATGTTGCCGGCTTCGAAGAACGCATTGAGGTAGAACTGTCCGCTCACACGCAAGCCAATCTCGGCTGTCGACGTGAAGTACGCGTTGCCGAACGACTGGCGCACGGCGTTGTTCGTGTTCGTCGCCGGGTTGAACCCGTTCGGCGTCACTGAGAACTCTGGGTAGCCGCGCAATGCTTCGCCGTACTGTACGCCACCCAGCGCAAACGACTGCGAACTGAAGAAGGGGCCTGGGTCGCCGAATACAAATCCAGACTTCTGCGACACGCCAGCCACGACTTTCATCCCACCACCTTCCTGAGCACCGCCGAGCGTCGCGAGAGTCGAGTAGGCCCGGAACTCCGTCGTGTACCGCTGAAACGATGCCGACCCGCCGAGCGGCCCACCGTTGAACTGGGCGCTCACGGTCTGGAGCACCCCATCCGTCGGGAACGGGACCTCGATACGCGTGTCGCGCGTGATATCGGCGCCCAGGGTCGATCGCACGCACCCGGCGCACTGGTCCGACGTAACCGTGCCAAGGAATCCGAAGTCACCGTACCGTACCTTCTCCAGCCCATATGAAGTGAAGACGCGGGTGAAGCGCGCTCCGAATAGCGGGAACCCGACGCGGATGTTCGATCCCGTACGGGTCGTCTGGCCGAGGTCGGCAATGGTATAACGCGACTGCGTGCGGTATCCGACAACTGTGCCTGAAAACCGCGACTGCCGGATCGACGGATCGCTGTACGTCAGCTGGAAGTCATTGATGTACCGACCATACTGCCAATTCAGCGACCCCTTCTTGCACTTGCCGAACAGGTTGGGCTGGTCGAGGCCGATGAATCCTCCCACGCCCGTCCCCTGCCCCATTGACGCGCCAAAGCTCACATTGCCGGTGCGTTTTTCCTTGACCCGGAAGATGATGTCGACGTCGCCCTGCTCGTTTGCCTGGCGCGTTTCCGGCGGCGTGACCGGAGATTCGAAAAAGCCGAGGTTCCCGATACTCTGCCAACTGCGCACCAGGCGGTCCCGGCTGAACACGTCGCCCGGGATGATCACC
>JARIET010000037.1 GCA_031127185.1 Gemmatimonadota bacterium
GGCGACGCCTGAATGCCGAGTGAAATACCAACGGCAATCTGCGGCCGCGTGCCACCGATGAACCGGCTGAGCGCTTCGTCGGCGAGGGTTGCTGCGAGCCCCCAGAGTCCCATCTCCACGCCGGCCTTGGCCATCTGGTGCCCGCGAAAATCGCGCTCGAGAAGCGCGTGAGCCTCGCCCGGATGGTCGAAGGTGTGGCCAAGCACGCGGGGTGCCACGTGTGCGATGGTCGTTGGCCAGGCCGTGTCGATGGTCTCGGGTGAATAGTTCGGGGCTTCACCGGCGACGCACTCACTCCAGGCGCGCGCCCCCGAAGCGTCCGTGAGTTCGAGCAGGAGGATGCGGCGCTCCCGAATCTCGCCCGACGAAATGCGGAACGGTTCTTTCAGCGCGAGGCGAATCTCTCGGAGGACGATCTGGTCAACGCGCATCGGCTGGTTGTGCTCGGGTTAACGGGACGAGAGCAGGTAGGTCGCATCGTTGCCACGACCGGGTACGAACGCGGTGACGGTGTAGCCGCGCGAGAGATAGTGCGTGAAGGCCCGACGCGCCGACGCGCGCCAGGCGCGGCCGGCGGCAATGTCGCCAGCGAGCAGCGACTTGAGGTCATGGGGAATCTTCACGCACACTGTGGCCACGCCGGGAAGCGGGTCGCCGGCATCGGGCGCGGTTCCGCTGGGCCCGCCAACAATCGGCACGCCGGTGAGCAACTCAGGATCTGACGGCAGGGCACCCGGTTCGTCACGCACCGGCCAGAGAGCAACGAAGCGATCGGTGCCGAGCGTACCGTGGACGGGGCTGTTGGTGGCGGTGCCGTACATGTCCACCACGAACTCGTCCACACGCGCGCCGAGGATGTTGAGGTTCAGGTGGGCGTTCCGCGCGACGAAAGGATCGAAAGTCCAATACATATGGACGACGCCAATCGCGCGGCAGCGATCGCGCTGATAGCGCTTCATTGCCTCTCCCAGCCGCCGGCCCTGCGCCTCGGCGCGGACGGCCAGGATGTCGGACCAGTGGACGAGGAGGCCGTCGCGGACACCGGTGACCCCGAAAATGAACCCCAGCAAGCGCCCGTCTGATGAGAATGCGCCGGCTGCGACGCCGCCCGTCTTTTCGGCCACGAGGAGCATGGCGGCGGGGATCTTCTCGCTAAACCCCACGCCCCAGGTCTCTTCTTGCAGGCGCACGGCGTCCGCCCGCTCGTCGTGCGTGGCGAGGGGGCGAATGACGGTACCGTCGGCTAGCGTTACGTTCTGCATTCGATAGTTGAGCGAACCGGTACGATCCGTGCCGGCACGACAGAAAGATGTACCTCAGCAATTCCGCCGGAGGGAGAGGGAATGCGCAAGATCATCGTCGGGATGTTGGTCGCCGCAACGGTATCAGCCTGCCGGTCAGCCGGGGTATCGGTGGCGGGTATGGGAGGGCCGAGCGCGGGTGGGGCCTACGACGTCGTCATCACCAACGGCCGAATCGTCGATGGCACCGGGGCCGCCTGGTTCTGGGGCGATATCGCGCTCCGCGGCGACCGGATCGCGCGTATCGCGCCGCGCGGTGTGTTGCGCGATGCCGCCGCCCGCCGCCGCGTGGATGCCGGCGGGATGATTGTGGCGCCCGGGTTCATCGACATCCAGGCCCAGTCGTACAACAACTTCATGGAAGGCGATGGCCTGGCGCTCAGCATGGTGACGCAGGGGATCACCACGGCGATCATGGGTGAGGGGACGACGCCAGCGCCGATCAGTGCGCGCGACCTCGCCGCGATCGCCGATCCTGCGGCGAAGGCCCGTCAGGCGCCCTTTTCCGGCGACCGCGGATTCGGGAACTGGCTGGATGGGATGCTCGCGCGCGGTGTATCGCAAAACGTGGGCTCGTTCCTCGGTGCCGGCACTGTGCGCATCTATGGAAAGGGCCGCGCCCTCGGCACGCCCACGGCTGCGGAGATCGATAGCATGCGGGCCATGGTGCGGCGAGCGATGGAAGACGGCGCGTTTGGTGTGGCCAGCGCACTGATATATCCGCCGAACAACTATGCGAGCACGGCGGAGCTTACCGAGGTGGCTCGCGCCATGGCGCCGTACGGCGGCGTGTACATCACGCACATGCGCTCGGAAGGCGACCAGTTTCTCGAGGCGCTGGATGAGGCCATCCGTATCGGTCGGGATGGCGGCGTGCCCGTTGAGGTCTACCACCTGAAAGCATCGGGACCGCGAAACTGGGCGAAGATGCCGCGCGCGATTGCGAAGATCGATTCCGCGCGCGCGGCGGGGCAAGACGTGCAGGCGGACATGTACCTCTATATCGCCGGCGGGAACAGCTTCACCAGCTGCATCGCGCCCAAGTACGCGGCCGACGGCAAGCTGCTGGAGAATCTGCAGAATGCCGCACTCCGTCCGCAGATCAAGCGCGACCTGATGGCGATGGACGCCGGGTACGAGAACCTCTGCGAGATCGCGGGGCCATCAAACGTGATGGTGGTCGGGTTCCGGCGCCCGGAGCTCAAGCAATACGAGGGCAAGCGGCTCGATGAGATTGCGCGCGCGCTGGGCAAGGACTGGGCCGACGCGGTGATCGACCTCAACATCACCGAGAATGGTGGGCTGGGCGAGCTGCTCTTTTTGATGAGCGAAGAGAACGTGAAGCTTCAGTTGAAGCAGCCGTGGATGAAGTTCGGCACCGACGCGGGATCGATGGATCCGGCGCGCGCCACGGGGATGACGCATCCGCGTGCGTACGGGAATTTTCCGCGACTGCTCGCGAAGTACGTTCGCGACGAAAAGGTGATTCCGCTCGAGGACGCCGTGCGCAAGGCATCGTCGGCGGTGGCGACGCGGCTCTCGATGCACGATCGCGGCGTGCTGAAAGAGGGGATGAAGGCCGACATCATCGTGTTTGACGAGAACACCGTGCGCGATCTCGCGACGTTCGAGCAACCGCACCAGCTCTCGGTGGGCATGCGCCACGTGTTCGTGAACGGCGTGCCGGTGATCACGGATGGCTCGCACACCGGAGCCAAGCCCGGGCAACTCGTACGCGGACCCGGTTGGTCAGGGTGGACCGGGCGGCGCAACTGAACAGCAATCTGGTGAGGGAGCGGACGTCCGGTGCCGACACGGCGCAGGTCTCGGGCCCGCCAGGCATCGTGTGGCGGATCGATGCTGGAGTCCAGCGCATCGCCCGCGATTCGGCAGTGCAGGCGGTGCCCGGTGCTGCACCACTCGCGCGCGCGATCAACACCTGGGGTGGAGACGGTGTCATCTGGTTCGCCGCACTGCTCTGGCTTGGCGGTCGCGCGATCAAGCGGCAGGCGTGGGCGCACGTGGGGCTGCGCGGTGCCGAAGCAATCGCGATTGCGAGCGCCATCAGCGGAATCATCAAGGGCCTCGCCGGGCGCGCACGGCCATTTCTCACTCCGGGTGAACCCTGGCACTGGGATTTCAACCACGGCTGGAGTGACGCGCGGTATTTCTCGATGCCATCGGGGCACACGACAGCCACTGTGGCGTTTGCCGCCGCCGTTGTCCTCGCGACGCGCGAGTGGACGCCCGGGCGACGCGCGGCGCTGATCGTGCCGCTTTGTGCCAGCGCGATATTGGTCGGGGTGGCGCGGATCTTCACGAACCAGCACTGGATCAGCGATGTGATCGTGGCAAACCTTCTCGGAATTTCGACTGCGCTCGTGCTTTCGCGAGCGCACGCCCGCGCTGACGAAGCGCGCGCGCCTGGCACGCCGTCTCGCTACCGCCGATGGATGCTCGGTGCGGGGGCCGCGGCGATCGCATTGCTCGTGACCAGTGCCAGCACACTCGCGCTGCTTCTCGCGACGCCGAACGTTGCAGCGGCGCAGCGTGAGACCAGCGCTGTGGGCCGAGCGTGGTCGCGCGCGTTTGAGCGCTCCGACGCGTATGTGCTTGGCGGCGCTGCGGCGACGAGTGTGCTGCTGATGAGAGTGGATCGTTCGATTGGCGAACGCGTGCGCGGTTCGAGTCTGCAGGACAACGGATTTGTGGGCGGTGTCATGGACATCGCAGGCGCCGCCGGTGACCCGGGGACGGTTCTGGTGAGCGCGGGACTCTGGATTGGCGGGCGCATTCGGGATGATCGCACGCAGAAGCTGGTCGGCTTGCGGGCACTCGAAAGTGTGATTGTGAGCGGGGCACTGAACGGCGCGCTCAAGGGCATTGCGGGGCGAGCGCGCCCCGATCAGTCGCCCACGGCTCCGAGCGACTGGCGGATTGGGCGCGGCATCGGGGACCGCAGCGAGTATCAGTCGTTCGCCTCAGGGCACACGACGGCAGTTTTCGCGTTTGCATCGGCGGTGGACGCTGAGTGGGCGCGGCTTTCCCCGAAGCGTCCGCGATGGGTGGTGCCCGCGCTCTATGGACTCGCGTCGCTCACGGCGATCTCACGTGTGTACCACGACCGGCACTGGGCGAGCGATGTAGTAATGGGGAGCGCGATTGGATTCGTGGGCGGTCGCGCGGTGGTGCGCTGGCACGCGGACCGACCGTAGGCCATCCGCCATATGGGTGTGAGCGGAATCTTCATCACGATTGAGCCCGAAGGCGCGCTCGCGGCACGCCTGCACGCAATCCAGATGCGGCACGACCCCAAGCTGGCGCGCGAGTTCCCGCCGCATGTGACGATCATTGGTTCGTCGGGGGCCGGACCGATTGACGCATCAATGCCGGTGCCAGAACTTCGCGCGGCCGTGGAGAGCGTGACGTCAGTCTCGGAGCCGATCCCGGTGCGATTCGGTCCACCCATGCGGTTTATTGGGCGCGAGATCGTGGTGTTGCCACTGGACGTGCACGGTCCGTTACGCGTGCTGCACGAGGCGCTGAAAACTTCAGGGATTCGCTACGAAGCCACCAAGTGGCCGTACACGCCACACTGCACGCTGAACATGTATGCGACGCTCACGGACGAATCACTCCGCTCGTTGCTCACGGTTCGCGAGAGTGAAGTTTGGAAAGTCGAGACGTTAAAAACGTATCTGACGCGTGAGGGGGTGCCGGCGCGATTGTTATTCGAAACGCGTCTGGGGAACAGCGGGACGTATGGGGACGTGGGGGAACGTGGGGGGACAGGCCCCGGGGGGTAAGCTCGGCGCGCGCGCTTTCTCTCACGCAATACGGTGGTTGTTGCTGCAATGCGATGATGACGCACTCCCTGTGTCGCTGGGCGAAGCTGCGGCGTGCGCACCCATTGCCTCCCTCGGCCGAGGACGATTAGCCTATGCAGATGGCGACCAGCAGCCCGCGCAAGCGGCGACGCTTCCATTGGACTCGTGCTCACCTCGAGCGATTGCCCGACGACGGCAACCGCTACGAAGTGCTCGAGGGCGAGCTGCTCGTGACGCCGCAGGCCGGGATGGCACACCAGCGCATTTCGGCGATTCTCGCCGCGAAGCTCGACGCCTACGGTCAGCAACACGCAATTGGAGTGGTGTTTGCCTCTGGCGCGGTGGTCTTCGGCGAGAACGAACTGCTGCCGGATGTGCAGGTCATCCCGATGACGGAGCGGGAAGCGCGCGTCGGCGACTGGAAAACGTCGCCAACGTCACTGCTGGCGATCGAGATTGTGTCGCCCGGTTCCGAGCGTATGGACCGGGGCAAGAAGCGAGCGGCCTATCTCGGGCTTGGTATTGGCGAGTATTAGGTGGTCGACATCGAGGGCCGCCACGTCGAGGTCTCGCAGAGGGGTGGCGAGTCTCCAATGGTCATGCGCGATGTCGTCCGCTGGGCGCCCAAGGTGGGCGCCGCGCCGCTCGAGATCGATCTCGTTTCGCTGTTCGTCGGCTAGAACGCCTTGGCGATGGCGGCGGCGAGGTCCTGTTTGCCGCCGACTCCCGTATACACGACGACGCCCCTGGCGTTGATCACGACCACGTAGCTGGTCGCGGGGACTTCGTAGGCGTCGCCCGCAAATCCCTTTCTATCGTAAAGTTGTTCACCTTGCAGACTATGCGCTGCTATGTAGCGCTTTACTAACTCCGGCGACTGGTTCACGCTGACCGCCACGCCAATGAAGCGCACCTTGCCGGCGTACTTCTTCTGCAGTTCCACCAACTGCGGTTCGAGCTGACGGCAGTTGGGGCACCAGGTGGCCCAGAACTCGATGAACACGGGCTCCTTGCCCACCCAGGCGCCCAGATCCGCCGGCTTGCCGTCGAGCGTCTCGAGCGGGGCGGCGGGCGCCTTGCTGCCGACCGGAATGCCCAGATCCTGGGCACGCGCGGCCCGTGCGCCAGAGAGCGCGAACACGGTCACGAGCGTTGCGAGTGAAACGAGCCTGCGTGTTGTCAGAGCCACAGCTTTCCTGCCTGAATGAGGTAGTACTGCGATGCGCCGATCATCAGAAGCGCGAACGCCCGCTTCACCCACACCATCCATACCCCTGCGCGCGGGAGCCGTGCCGCCATTCCCGTGGAGAGGCCGACGCCAATGAGCAGCGCGCACATCCCCAGCGAGAACGAGAAAAGATAGGCAAACCCGAGCGCGGCCGACTGGGTGGTCGTGACCCAGGTGAGGACGGCAGCCATCACCGGCGCGCCACAGGGCGCCGCGACGAGCCCCGACATCGCACCCATCACGAAGGCACCGGCGAAGCGGCCTCCGGTTCCCGCGGTTGCCGCTCGTTGGATGACCCAATTGGGGATTGGCACCGGGAGCACATCGAGCATGATGAGCGCAGAGAGCAGCAACACCTGCGCCATCGTGAAGTAGATCCACGGGTTGCTGCTCACGGACCCGAAGATCGATCCGCTCATGCCGGCGATGAGGCCGAGAATGGAGTAGACCAGCGCCAAGCCCACGGCGTAGGTGAGCGAGAGGAGGAGCGTCCGCATCCGCGAAGTCGGGGCACCGACCGACGAGCCGCCGACGATGGCGGCCGTGATCGGAATCATCGGGTAGATGCAGGGATTCAGGCTCGTCAGCACGCCGCCCAGAAACAGCAGGGGGAGTGCCGTGAGCGGGCTGTCGGTCAGTCGGGTAGCGAGGGTGGTGAAGTCCATATGGGTAGTACGGAATGATATGCGCAGATCGCTGCTGCTGGCTCGCGCATCGCTCGGCGCGGAACCCGTGGGTTTCAATGCCGTGCGTCATTCCGCAACGCTTGCATGTCAGATTGTCGCGCAGCAGAATAGCACGGGTCCCCTATTTCGCTACCCCTCTTCGCTGACGCACCGCCGTGCCACACCGTGCGCTGGATACATTCGGAGTTGCACCCATGGCCGGTCTGCGGTCGGCGCTTTCACTCGTCGCGGTGACGGTCCTCTTCGCGGCGTGTGGTGGTGGCACAGGCGACGCGCCTGGTGCGGCCGAGGTCTCGTCGCGCGCGGAGGCCTCCCTCGAGAAGTACGCCACGCTTCGCCTGAATCCGGATCTCTCGTCGCTGTCGAAGGACGATCAAGCCGCGGTGCAGCTCTTGATCGAGGCCGCTGAGGCGATGAACGACGCGTTTTGGATCGAATCGTACGGCGACAGATCGGCGGCGGAGCGGCTCGCTGGAAGTCGTGCTTGGGAGTTGGACGCGATCCGCGTGAACTACGGCCCTTGGGATCGGCTTGCGAACGATGAACCCTTCATCGGTGGCGTCGCCGCCAAGCCGGCCGGGGCCGGATTCTACCCGACGGACATGACGAAGAGGGAGTTCGAGGCTGCTGCGGCACGCGACCCACGTCTTCGTGACCCCTATACGCTCGTGCGCCGCGATACATCGGGTGCGCTCTCCGCGATTGCGTATCATCAGGCATTTTCTGTCGCGGTCGGCGCGGCAGCCGCGAAGATGCGCGAGGCGGCGGCTCTGTCGTCGCACGCGGGATTCGCCAGGTACCTCAGGCTGCGTGCTACCGCGATCGAGACCGATGACTACCGAGCGAGCGACGAAGCGTGGGTCGCGCTCTTCGACAACCCGATCGACCTGATTCTGGGACCGATCGACCCGGCTGAGGATCGACTCTTCGGGTACAAACGCGCGCACCTGGCGTATGTCGTCGTTCGCAGCACCGAGTGGACCGAGCGCATGTCGCGCTTCGCGGGGAGGTTGCCTGATCTGCAGCGTGCCCTTCCTGTCGATTCACGCTATAAGGCGAAGGCTCCGGTGGGAGGTTCGGACCTGGCCGCGTGGGACGTCGTATTTCAGGCGGGCCTGGCGAATGCCGGGGCGAAGCACATCGCTCAGGACTTGCCAAGTGATCAGGGCATTCGGGCGAGCCGCGGGAGCCGGCGATTGCAGTTCTTGAACTCGACGCGCGCCAAGTTCGAACAAATAATGGTTCCAATCTCTCAGGCGCTGATCGATCCGACGCAACGCGAGCATGTGACATTCGAGGCGTTTTTCACCAACCAGATGTTCCACGAGGTCGCGCATGGGTTGGGCGCTCCGGCGATCCTCGCCGATGGCCGGCCGATGGCGACCGCCATGGGTGCCGCAAGCGCCCCGCTCGAGGAAGGAAAGGCGGACGTCCTGGGGCTCTACGCGGTCAGCCGGTTGGTGCAGACGGGCGAACTCAGCTCCAGGGCGCTCGACTATCAGGTCACGTTTCTCGCGGGCATACTGCGGTCCGTTCGGTTTGGAGGTGGGAGCGCGCGCGCGAGGGGTGGAATGTTGTTGTTCAATCACTTCCGCGACCGGGGCGCGATTTTGCGCGAGCCGGCCACGGGGATGTATCGAGTGGATCCGGATGCCATGAACCGCGCCGTTGCCGACATCGCCGGGATCATTTTGCAACTGCAGGCCACAGGCGCGGCGCAGGCAGCCGGAGCGCTACTCGCCGAACGGGGATTGGTCTCCACGGAGTTGGGCAGTGATCTGGGACGGCTGGTCGCGCTGGGCATTCCCCACGACATTCGTTTCGAGCAGGCGAACCATGCTCAGACGATGCGCTGAAGACGCCGCGCTCAACCGCCAGGGCGCGGCTGAAGCGAATCGGCGCGGGCGCGGGCGGCTGTGGCACGGGCCTTGAGCGCCGGATCGCCGTCCTTCCAGTATGACGCAAAGTTTCTGTACGCATCTGCCGCCGCCGTGCGGTCACCGGCGCGCTCGTAGAGCATGCCAAGGCGCTCCCAGGCGATGATGCGGTCCAGCGGTGTCTCAATCAGGTCGTTGGTGGTATCGAGCACGCGGCGGTACGACGCGATTGCTGAGTCCACGGCCCCCATGGACTCGTGGAGTCGGGCGATATCGAAGACAAAACACCTCTGGCAATGGCGTTCTGAAGGCCACTCCTCGACGACGAAACGTGGTCCCGTGCTTCGTTCAAGCTCTTGCAGTTCGAAGAGGGCCTTGGTTTTCTCCCCTCGGGCGGCTCCCAGAAGTGCCGTCGCAGCGGCGTAGTCTCCGTCGTATTCGTAGAGCTTGCCCAGCGTTGGCGTGTCTCTTTTCCAGCGCTCCAACAGCTGCGTGGCAACCCGCACGGCTCCCGCGCGGGCCGCGTCGCGCACCAGCATGAAATAGGGTCGGTCGCGGGGCACGCTCGCGTCGAGCCATCCGCTGGTGAGAACAGAGTCCGCCGCCGCTCTTGCCCGCGCCGTGTCGTTTGCCACCAGTGCTTCCATCCAGATCCGGTCCGATTGACGGCTGAGCGCCAAGTGCGGCAGGCGTCGCTCGAGCGCTGACCGGACGCTCCTTGCCAAATGGTCGCGCGCTTCGTCCAATCGACCGGCCGACGCGTCGGCGAGACTCATGTAGAATACCGCTCGCGAGGTCCAGCGATCGGGCGCGGCGGGGTGACGTGAGAGCGTGTCTGCGGCCGCGTGTGCGCGGACGGGATCCCGGTAATGGTATCCCAGGATGAACGGGCCTCGATGTCTCCAGAACGTGGCTGGAAAGTCCGCATCGAAGCGGGCCTGAATCGCGCGCGCTCCGGCTTCATCTCCCGCGAAGATGCGGACCCACACCAGGTTGGAATACGGCGGGAACGACCTGGGATCTGCCCGAATCGCATCCTCCATGGCCCGCCCGGCGCCCTGGAAGTCTCCAAAATGCTGCGCGAGAGCCCGCCCCTTCATGTTGAGTGTATTCGCCTCATTGGGATCCAGTTCGAGAATCTGCTCATACGTCCGCATCTCGGCCGGCACATCTCCCGAAATCCGATCGTAATAGTAGGCCTCGGCTTGATAGCGTTCTTTGGGAGTCAGCCGGTCTCGGAGTTCGAACGCTTTCTTTCCGACTTCGTCACGCTCGGTTTGGGTGGCCCTGGAACTCGTCATCGACACACCGAGTTGCCGGTAGGCCATGGCGAAACCAGTGTCCAGGGCGATCGCATCACGCAGGAGCTCCACAGACCGCACCGCGTTACCCTCTTCATAGGCGCGAACACCGCCGGTGTAACTGCGCAGCGCGGGCAACGAAGCCGTCGTCACCTGCCGGAGTGGTTCACTCTTCTTCACACTCCCGATTGATTCGCCGATGCCTGTGCGAAGCGCTCCGGCGAGTCGATCGATGGCATCGATCAGCGCTTCGTCGCTGTTGGCGGCCTCGCGAAACGACACGAGTGTGCGGCCATCGGCCGCGTGAACCGAAGCGAGGAGCAGAAGGCGCGATCCCGTGCGCGCAACGCTGCCGCCAATTACGACTTTCCTTCCCTCTCGGATTGCGACTTCGCGCGCGACCTCCTCCGTAAGTCGCATCGCGGGCTCTCGCGTCATTCGCGACAATGTTGCGCGCACTTCCGTCGGGTCCATCAAGGTGAACGCGGTGGACCCACCCAAACTCACCCGAATCGCCTCCGTGACCACGTCGGCCAGGTCCGGATCCGAGGGAGACTCGAAACTGGCGAGGACGATCTGATCTCCCTCAGTCAAGAGTCCTTGTGACATCAGTGAACGCGGTCCCAGGAATCGTGAAATCGCCGGGACGAAGTACATGACGAGTGCTGCGGCGGCCACCGTAACCAACCCGATGATTGCTGGTCGGCGCGCCCGGCGAAGTCTGGAGGATCCAGTCTCGGCAACGGCGGCCGGAGCGCGGTGCTCTGCCGCTGGAAGGGTTCGGTGAGAGGACGAGAGCACCTGTGTTTCGGCATCAGCGGCCCGAGCGCGGTGCTCTGCCCCGGGGTCCGGCGGCGCCCGGAGGGCCGCTGCAAACTCGGCCATACTGGCGAATCGGTCGGCCGGCGTCTTGGCCAGCGCCTTGGCCACGGCGGCTTCGAGGCCTAGCGAGACCGTGTCGCGTACGACGCGAAGGCCGATGGGCCTCTCCGTGAGCAGCTTGGCGATCACCGACTGTATGGTCGGCCCGGTGATTGGCGGTTCACCGGCAAGCATCTCGTACAGCATCGCCGCGAGCGAGTAGATGTCGCTGCGGGCGTCCAGAGTCCGCTCGCCAGCCGCCTGTTCGGGGCTCATGTAGTGCGGCGTACCCAACGAAACGCCTGTCTCAGTCAGGCGGGGTCCGCCCGCCTCTTTCACGGCGAGCGCAATGCCGAAGTCGGCCAGCATCGCCTCGCCCTCCTGAATCAGAATGTTCTCAGGCTTGATGTCACGATGGATCACGTGCTGGCGATGGGCGTAGTCCAGTGCACCAGCCACCTGCCGGGTGATCGCCAAGGCGTCCTCGATCCCAAGTCGCTGCTCCCGGTTGAGTCGGTCGCGCAGCGACTCGCCGCGCACGAACGGCAGCACGTAGTAGAGGAGGCCATCGGCGTTGCCCGAATCGATGAGCGTGAGGATGTGCGGATGGTCGAGCCGGGCCGAGATCCGTATCTCGGCGAGAAAACGTTCCGCGCCCAGCTCCGCCCCGAGCTCCGGGCGGAGCACCTTCACCGCAACGTCACGCCCATGTTTGAGGTCGTGGGCCAGATACACCGTGGCCATGCCACCGGCGCCAAGTTCGCGCTCAATGCGGTAACGGCCTGCGAGCGCGGCGCGGAGATTCTCCAGGGCGATGGTCAAGGTACGACTGACAATGCACCGGCCGCCGATCAAGCGCAATCGCCGACTGCCAGCCCGGTATGTGAACCAGGATGGACAGGAAATTCATACTGCGGTGTGCGAGGAAATCCGGGAGGCGCTGGGCTGAGTTGCGCGGGGAGGCTCAACGCCCATCGCGCGTCTCGTGCCGGCCGGTGGCGCGGGCGCCACATCGCTGCGTGCTGCACTGGCCGCGTGGGCGGGCGCCGGGTCAACCGATGCCGATTTCGCGGACGACCTGGCCCGGGTCGGTGCGGCGGACCGTCCGCCAAGGAATCCGTGGGATTCGTGATCGACACCAGCGCGCTCATCGCGGTCGAGCGCGCGGGAGCGTCCTGGGAGGACGTACTCGGTCACGCGGGTGCTGACGAGGTGGTGGCGCTTCCGGCGATCGTATACGCCGAGCTGCTGGTCGGTGCAGCCCTCGCCGGCAGTGCGAAACGGGCCGCTGCGCGCCGTGCGCGGATCGCGGCGCTTGTCGACGCCGTTGGCGTCGTCGAGTTCGATGCTGAGATCGCCGCGCGCTGGGCCGAACTCTTCGCCACGTTGAGCCGGAAGGGAAAGCTGATCCCGTCGAACGACATCACTGTCGCCGCCACGGCGCTGCACCTCGGCTTTGACCTGCTTTCCGGACCGGACGACGACGCGCATTTTCGCGCCGTACCGGGGCTCCGTGTGGTGAGGCTCGGCGCGAGATAGAACGTGGCCAAGACCGTCCTGCAGTTTCGCGTGATCAAGGGAGCGCGATCAACGAAAGCCGTGTTCGGAATTCCGGACGATGACCCCTTCCCGGGAACACCCAAGACGCTTCCGGACTGGGAAGCCTCTGTGATGGCGTGACTCACCACGCCGACCTCAGCGAGTGGATCGGGGGCCGCTTCGATGTCGAGGCGTTCAACCCGGCCGCTGTGCGATTCGACAAGCCACGGGTGCAATGGCGCCGGGCGTTCAGGGAAGCGGGGGACTGAGTCGCCCGGCGCGGCGATGCAGTGCGGCCTGCTGCTCAACCAGCCCGCTGCAGCCGCAGGATGCGGCGCCGTACCGACTCCGGAAAGTCGACGAGGACGAACTGATCTTCGTCGAACAGGTAGGCTTCGCCGCTCTCGTCCACGACTCGAACCAAGTGGCGCTTTGCCGCCGGAGCGCTCGGGCGCACACGATAGACCTTGCCCGGAATCAGCGAAGCCTCGTTGCCCCGATTGTCGAGACAGATCGCGAATAGTTTTGGACGCTTTTTCATTGGAGATACAGGAAGCGCTTGATCTTGAAGTCGCGCCGGCCGATTCCGTGCGCCTCGTACCAATGTAGCTCGACCACGTGTGAGTCACCCGATCTGAATCGAATGACCGCAACGCCTTTCATTTTCCGCCATCGACCAGGCCCATACGCCTTTCGCAGGAGCGCGCGTATACGAACGCCAATGCCAACGGCGATTGTCGCAACCCGGGTGATCTCGCCCATGATCTCGAAACGCATGCCGCATGGTGGGGCTCCACCTCAGGCCGCACAAGCCGAGATCATCATCATTTGATTGCGTTCTCCGCCGAGCGGCGCGCATTGAGCGCAGCCGTTTTCCATGGCAAGCGCGGCGAGGTGCGCGTCGGTCGTGAGATTGCCCGCCGCGCCGGCTTCGGTGAGCAGCGACGAGAGGATATACCAGTGGCGCGCGGGCGTGGTTCGGGCTGTACGCGTTCACCGGATAGAGCAGGATGTTGAGGTCGACAATCCGCACGCTACTTGCGCTGGTCGAGTTCGTCGATGATTTGCCGCGACTCCAGCGTGTCGGCGAGGCCGAGGCGGCGGACTGAGTCGCCCGAGGAGGCTCAACGCCCGTGCGCGAAGGGGCCGATCACCTTTTCGGCGCGACGCGCGATGCGCGCCAGTTCATCGAGCAGTTCCGGCGCTTCCTTCAGCGCAGCCAAATCGGAGAGTTCGCTCCATATCTGCGGCCACACCAGCACACCGCGTTGCTTGAGGATGACTCCCTCCACGTCCACCCAGTCCTGCGGCCTCGCCGCAAAGGCCTTGTGGACAACGAGGTCTTCGGCCGAGCAGGTGCGGAGGACGGCGCCTGGAACCAACTCGATCTGTGTCGATCGAACAATGCTGCGCTCTTCGAAGGGCATAGCTCCCAATGCGATATCGAGGCCAAATCCATCGTCCGTTCGCAGGAGCAGCACGCGGTTCTGCTCGGCGAATGCCGCCGCGTCTGGAATTCGGCTCTCAAACTCGGCGAGGAGAGCCTGGGCGAAGCTCGCTTCTGCGCCAAAGCCGGTGAGCAGGGTGAGGTCGAGGTCGTCGGTCAGGCGCGGCGTACCCCAACGAAAGTTTGCCAACCCGCCGATGAAGCAGAATCTCCATCCGCGCTGTTCCAGCAGTTGCTGCACGCGGGCACCCGCCTGCAGAAGGGTCTTCATCCGACGCCGCGGCGATGCAGCGCGGCCTGCTGCTCAACCAGCCCGGAATGGCGGGAGGCCTCACTGGCCGCCGCAGAGGCGAGGCAGGCGTCCTCGAGGTCGGTCGCGACACGCGCGAGATCAACCTCGCGCAGCTCATCGACCCGGATTCGCTCGAGAGCCACAGCTGCGGAACGCCACTGCGCGATCCACGTGAGGCGCTGGGCAGCGGTCGGCAAGATCATGTGCGGAATTTAGCGCGCGCGGCGGATCGCGCGGCTAGTACTCGAACCCGGCTGGCAGGAATGCGCTACTGATGAGCGTGCA
>JARIET010000038.1 GCA_031127185.1 Gemmatimonadota bacterium
ATGAGTTCATCAAGGGTGCTGAGATGGTATTCCACTGTGCGGCCGAACTTAATGATGAGTCGAAAATGAGGGCGGTCAATGTAGACGGGACAAAGAGAATCGTGGAACTCCTCGAGAAGCATCACGTCAAGTACTATTGCCATTTGAGCAGTGCGGGCGTCGTGGGACGCACCTCACAAGTTCGCGTGGATGAAACAACCCCGTGCAAGCCGCAAAACGCCTACGAAAAGACAAAACTTGAAGCGGAGATACTGGCTGGGCGTCAAATCAATGGATGTAATACGATAATCCTGAGACCTACCAATGTTGTGGCCCGCGCTCATCCTGGGTATATCCATCTTGCCCTGAGTGGTTCTCTAATGAATCGGATCAAGACCTTCGTCAAGGGCGGTGAGTGCGCCCATCTTGTTCATGCCCATGACGTAGCGGCGGCAGCCCTTTATTTTCTGGATCGGCCCAAATCAAGTAGCCCCAGGCTATTTTTTGTATCCCGCGATGATGATCCGCAGAACACGGTCGCCTGCCTATGGTCGCTGAGTCGGGCAATAGGAGCCGGTCGGGACGTATTGGCGATTACGCCACATTCACACCTGCCTGTATGGGCGCCATTTGCACTGAGGAGCGTGGTGCGCCGAACGGGCAATTGCGGTAACGTGCGGTACTCTTCCGATCGACTGATTTCAGAGGGCTTCCGATTCGAATTCGGAATTGCAGGCATCGTCGCGAACATAGTTGCCGAGCCCCGCTAGGGAAGGTAAATGCGCATTCTATTTGTCAATGCAACGCTTGATCCGGTATGGGGAGGCGGCGCATCCGAGAGAACTCGCCGGCTATCAGCGGCCATGGCCAGGATGGGCCATCGAGTGACGATATTGACTATCGATCTTGGGCTGAGTGATTCTCGAACAAGTGAAATAGAGGGGGTTGAGGTGGTGTCGCTAGGTTGCTTGAACCAGCGGTTCGCTTTTCCGGAACTGCCGATCACCCGGCTGCGCCAATTGATTGATCGACAGGATTTTGTGCTCCTGACTGCACACTGGACGATCCTGAACGCCATGGTATATATCCTGGCGCGGATTGCCAACAAACCCTACGCGGTAAATCCGGCAGGATCTCTGCCCCGTTTCGGTCGTTCGCCCATTCTGAAGAGCGCCTACAATTTTTTCCTGGGCAGGGCCATCATTCGTAACGCAGATGTGCGCATCGCTATTGCGCCAACCGAAATCCCTCAGTTCGCGGAGTATGGTGTGACCGCAGAAGGGGTTGTAGTAATTCCAAACGGTATCGACGCCGAGTCTTTCGTTCCGGCTGACCCATTGCCGTTCAGGGCGCGACATGGTCTGGATGATCTGCCACTCATTCTCTTTATGGGGCGACTCAATTCAATCAAGGGTCCTGACTTGTTGCTCGAGGCTTTCGTGCAAATCGCCAGCCGCTTTCCTTCTTACCAATTGGTATTCGCTGGGCCCAACGAGGGGATGGAGACAACGCTGCGCAGTTTCGCCCAGAGCCACGGTGTGGCTGATCGAGTTCGGTTTGTTGGCTATGTAGGTAAGGACGAGAAGACTGCGGCCTACCGTTCCGCGACGCTCCTCGCGATACCATCTCGAAAAGAGGCGATGTCTATCGTGGTTCTCGAAGGAGGTGCGGCAGGAATTCCTGTCTTGATAACTGATCAGTGCGGGTTTGACGATGTTCAGCGGATTGGCGGTGGGCGCGTAGTCAAGGCAGAGGCGGTAGCCATTGCAGAAGGATTGGCGACTATGCTGGATAATGCGCAAGAGTTGCCCGATTCCGGTCGCAGGTTGTGCGAGCTGGTGCGCAATGATTTCACTTGGGATGCGGCGGCCACACGACTGTCCGCCGCCATGGGAAAGGCGGTGGAACAGAGGCAGGAATGCATGAAGGGCAGCAAATGAAAATCCTGATTTTCGGTGTGACGGGAATGATAGGGCACGCAATGTTTCGGGTACTGGGTCGCGATTCAGCGCACGAAACCATTGGCACGATTCGCAGCGAAAGTGATCTAGCGTTTTTTGATGCGGGAGCAGCTCGGAAACTCCTGGTCGGCGTAGACGTAGAGAACTGTGATGCGTTAATGGGATCATTTGTCGCGATTCGCCCGGAGATCGTGATCAATTGCGTAGGCGCCACAAAACACAAAGCGTCGGGCAATGATGCGTTGACAGCGATACCCCTCAATGCGCTGCTACCGCACCGATTGGCGAGGCTGTGTGCGGGCTTTGGTTCGAGGCTGATACACATCAGCACGGATTGTGTGTATTCCGGCAAGCAAGGCAACTATACGGAAGATGTCCCGCCGGATGCCGACGACGTCTACGGTAGAACCAAGGCCTTGGGAGAGCTTGAGTACCCGAATACAATCACATTGCGCACTTCAACCATAGGGCACGAGCTTCGCAGTCATCTGGGCCTGTTGGAGTGGTTTCTGGCGCAACAGGATCGATGCAGGGGGTTCCGTTGCGCCGTATTCTCGGGCTTGCCGTCGGTTACCCTGGCTCAGATCGTACGCGACCTTGTCATTCCAAACCAGAAGCTAAGCGGCCTCTTTCACGTAGCGGGACCGTCAATTTCGAAGTATGAGCTGTTGATGAATATCGCCGAAATCTACAAGAAGTCGATCGAGGTAGTCGCGGAAGACGCGCCAGTCATCGATCGGTCACTGAATGCAGACCGGTTCTTCGATGCCACCGGCTACCGTCCGCCTGATTGGAGGACATTGATAGGGGCAATGCACCGGGATCGACAATGATTGAGGATGAAACATGTTTGACAACAAGATACTAATGATTACGGGAGGCACTGGCTCTTTCGGAAATGCCGTGCTGTCCCGCTTTCTGCAAACCAATGTTAAGGAAATCCGCATTTTTAGTCGGGATGAGAAGAAGCAGGAGGATATGCGCATATCCATGAACCATCCCAAGTTGAAGTTTTATATTGGGGACGTTCGGGACTACGACAGCATTCATGACGCGATGAAAGGCGTGGACTATGTATTTCACGCAGCAGCGCTAAAGCAGGTTCCTTCCTGTGAGTTTTACCCGATGGAAGCAGTCCGCACCAATGTTCTGGGCGCCGAGAACATGATGAACGCCGCAATCGCAAGCGGAGTGGAGCGGGTGGTGGTACTCAGCACCGACAAGGCTGTCTATCCAATAAATGCCATGGGGCTGTCCAAGGCGATGATGGAGAAATTGATGGTGGCCAAGGCGCGAATGCGGTCGGAGGGGGAAACGGTGTTCTGCGCTACGCGCTATGGAAACGTGATGGCCTCTCGCGGTTCGGTTATCCCGCTCTTTGTGGGTCAATTGAAGGATGGAAAGCCTCTGACGGTTACCGATCCGACCATGACGCGATTTCTGATGTCTTTGGACGACTCGGTTGATCTGGTGCTCTATGCGTTCGAGCATGGCCGACAGGGGGATATTTTTGTGCAGAAGGCACCGGCCTCCACTGTCGAGGTGCTGGCTCAGGCGCTAAAGGAGTTATTCAAGTCCGATGGAGAGATTCGGATCATAGGAACCCGGCATGGGGAAAAGCTTTTTGAATCCCTGGTATCGCGTGAGGAAATGGCAAGAGCTGACGATATGGGAGCCTATTACTGTGTTCCTGCCGACAATCGGGATCTCAATTACAGCAAGTTCTTCGACGATGGTGAGTTGGCCATTGCCACGCTGGATGATTACACGTCACACAACACCAAGCGGCTCGATGTCGCTGATGTCAAGAAGTTGCTACTGTCACTCACGTTCATACAGGAGCAACTGAATGCTTAAAGTGATGACGATAGTCGGCACGCGGCCGGAATTGATCAAGATGAGTCGCGTGTTTGTCGAATTGGAACGAAATACCCGGCACGTGCTCGTGCACACGGGGCAGAACTACGACTACGAGTTGAACCAAGTTTTCTTCGATGATCTTGACATTCGCAAACCCGACTATTTCCTCGACGCGGCAGGAGCGAATGCAGCGCAAACTATTGCCCAAGTGATTGCCAAAAGCGACGAAGTGATGGAGAAAGAACGGCCGGATGCCGTATTGCTTTATGGCGACACAAATTCCTGTCTCGCTGTAATATCGGCCAAACGAAGGAAGATTCCCGTGTTCCACTTGGAGGCGGGGAACCGCTGCTTCGACCAGCGTGTGCCGGAGGAACTCAACCGCAAGGTCCTCGACCACCTGTCCGACATCAACATGGTGCTCACTGAGCACGCCCGGCGTTACCTGCTTGCAGAAGGTATCCGTCCCGAAACGATCATCAAGACCGGATCGAACATGCGGGAGGTTCTTGACCACTACATGCCCCGAATTCGCGAGTCCGATATCGTCAGTCGCCTCGGGCTTGAACCGCGAAAGTACTTTCTGGTAAGTGCACACCGTGAAGAGAACGTCGATTCTCCGGACGTTTTGAGCGATTTGCTGGACACCTTGAATGCGCTTGTCAGTGAATATGGTTTTCCGGTCATTGTGTCTACCCATCCACGGACGCGAAAGCAATTGGAGACGCAGGATCGCGCCGGCTTGAGCGACAAGATCGTGTTCAGCAAGCCCTTCGGCTTTTTCGATTACGTGAATCTTCAGTTGCAGGCTTTCTGCGTTGTGTCGGACAGCGGCACGATCACAGAAGAGGCGTCGCTTCTCAACCTTCCCGCCATTACGATCCGCAACGCCCACGAGCGGCCCGAAGGAATGGATGTGGGCACGGTGGTCATGAGCGGGTTGAAACACGTTCGCGTGCTGGATGCCGTTCGAGTGGTAACCGATCAATTCGATCCTTCCACGAGAGCGGTACTGGCCGTGCCCGACTACGAAAATCCACATGCGTCGCGTCAAATCCTGCGAATAGTCCTTAGCTACGTCGATTACGTGAATCGTACCGTCTGGTCGAAATCGGTCTGAGATTCAATGCGCATCCTGCTTTTGATGCAGTGGTTCGACCCGGAGCCCCAAATAAAGGGTTTGGTATTTGCCAAGAAGCTTCGTGATTTGGGCAATACGGTCGAGATCTTGACGGGTTTTCCAAATTACCCCGGAGGCAGAGTTTATCCGGGGTACTCCATCAAACCTTTTCAAGTGGAACTGCTTGATGGAATTCGCATATTTCGTGTTCCCCTGTATCCTAGCCATGACAACTCCGCATTTCGGCGAATACTAAATTACGTAAGTTTTGGCGTTTCTTCCTGTCTTGCCGGTATTTTCCTGGTGAACCGGCAAGCGGTGATCTATGCCTGCGGACCACCGGTTACCGTTGGTGTCAGTGCCGCCTTGATCAGCTTGGTCAGAGGTGTGCCCTTCGTGTACGACATTCAGGATATGTGGCCGGATTCGCTCGGTGCAACCGGGATGTTCAACAGTTCCTTTGGATTCAAAGTGGTCTCATGGGTCTGCAAGTGGGTATACATCCGATCGACGCATATTACGGTTCAGTCGTCCGGTGTCCGCGATCGACTGCTTGCTCGCGGTGTGGACCAAAACAAGGTGTCGGTGATATTCAACTGGTGCGACGAATCCTCGATAGACATCCGGAATGCGGGTATTGATAACCCGGATCAGGAAGGCGGGGCTGGCGCACCGCGCCCGACATTTGACGTGTTATTTGCCGGCAATATAGGCAAGGCTCAACAAATGGATGCAGTTCTCGAAGCGGCGAAAATACAGAAAAGTGAAAATCCGGCAGTCCGGCTTTTGCTGCTGGGAGGCGGCGTGGAGGTACCCAGACTCAAAGAGGTGGCACAGGCGCAAGGAATTGACAATGTAGTATTTCTGCCGCGGGTACCCATGTCCGAAGTGGGTAGCCTTCTCGCTAGCGCGGATGTACTGCTGGTACATCTAAAGGATGATCCGCTTTTCAGAATTACTGTTCCCGCCAAGACCCAAGCCTACATGGCTGCAGGCAAGCCCATCCTGATGGCCGTTGCGGGAGACGCGACCGCACTGGTTGAAGAATCCGGAGCCGGTGTCTGTGCGCAACCGGCGAATGCAAGATCAATCGCAAATGCAATCCGGCAGCTGGCCGGAATGGCGCCGGATAAATTACGCATGATGGGCGAAAGAGGTCGTGAGTTTTATTGGAAAAATATGTCCCTGGATGTCGGAGCGAGAAAGTTCCTGTCGATTTTCCAGCGTGCACTCGGACAAAATGGGACTGTCTGAGGCTTTCGGTCAACTCTTGCTGCTTGTTGCGGCGCTGTTGGCCACGATTGTCGGAACTCGCGCATTCCAGTCGCTCGCCATCAACAGAGGCATCGTTGCAAATCCAAATTTTCGCAGCCTCCATCAGCGTCCGATGCCTCGTGGAGGCGGGATAGTCTTTTCTTTCGTATTCCTGTTTTCGGTCGTCGGCTTGTGGCTCTTCACGGCCATAGATAGAAATCTGATGTGGCCGATCGTGTTTGGCGGTACTGTTGCGACCGTATTCGGTTTTGTTGATGATGTGGTTGAAATCGGGACACGGACGAAGCTCGTGATTCAGTCGGGGCTCGCAGTGGTGGTGCTGATTTCGATTGATGGTCAGCCACTGCTGAATTTGCCGGGCATACCGCATTTTGTCGATTTGCTCCTCAGCTGGTTTGCTTTGGTGTGGTTGATGAATTTGTACAACTTCATGGACGGCATAGACGGAATGGCCGCTTCGGGTGCCACATTTCTTTGTTTGGCTGCGATTGCTTCGCTGATTCTGAAGGGAGGGGACAGGGGGCTGTTGCTGGTTTTCAGTTTGCTTGCAGCCTGCAGCTTCGGCTTCCTCATCTTCAATTGGCCGCCGGCAAGCATTTTCATGGGAGATTCGGGAAGCCTGTTTCTCGGCTACTGCTTTGGCGCACTGATTGCCAAAACGGTTACCGCCGGGCAAATCAGCTTATGGACCTGGCTGATCGTTTTTGCCTACTTCGCCGGAGACACGTCGACCACCACAGTGTTGCGCATGTTCATGCTGAAGCGCTGGTACGGCGCACATCGCAGCAATGCCTATCAGAACCTCGCCAGGATCTGCGGGAGCCATCGCAAGGTGGTTCTCGGAGTCAATCTTTACCACATTCTGTGGATCTTCCCGCTGGCGATCTGGTCGGTTCTCATGCCGCTGACGGCGCCTTTGGCTTCACTACTCGCCATCGCACCGGTGGTTCTCTGGACCTTTCGTTACGGTCCCAGGTTATCCAGTTCCTGACTATGAATACCGGCATCGCGGTAGTCATCATTTTTCCGGAAGAGCAGGGAATTTTGAAGTCGGAAATTGCCGGAAGACCCGCTGGCGAATTTCTCCTTGAGAACTTGAATGCCTGCGATGAAGTTGACGTCAAAACACCAGTGAATGGTGAAGGCGGCTACCAGCCCACGTTCGAGAAATTCCCCAACATTTCACAATGCAAACTCTCGGAGCTTCTAACCGAAGAACCTGCGGATCGGGGACTCTTGATCATTGATGCCCGTGCCTGGCTTTCAGGTACCGGGCTGGCTGACGTCTTGTCCAAGGTTCGCAGCGCAACAACCGGTATTCGAATTGTCGAATCAAATGCGAATGCCCTTGCAGCCTGTCGTGAGGCCATGACGCTCGCTGTCTATCTGCCGCCGGAAGACTTGCGCCCCGATCTGTTCGTTGGTGAGTACACGGCTGCCGGACAGGGACTTGAAAGCGTTCTCGGCCCTGGGGTAATGGCCAGCACAAGCGCAATTGCATGTACTGAACCGGATGACATGCCTGCCGCGGCGATAATTGATTCATTTGCGGATCTGGCCGAGATCGAGCGGCGTCTGCTGCTGGGGCGCGCAACGGCGGCAATGAAGCATGGTGTTCGCGTCCGCGACCCGAATACGGTGTACATCCGGGGATCCCTGGTATGCGGTGCAGGAGTGGAAATTGAGCCCAACGTCATTATCGAAGGTCAGGTTGTGGTGGGGCACGGTGCCCGGATTGGAGCGAATTCGATACTGCGGAGCTGCAGGATTGGAGACAACGCGAAGATTCACCCGTTCTCTCTGGTGGAGGATGCGAGCATAGGGGCGAACAGCTTTGTCGGGCCCTACGGAAGGGTACGTCCCGGAAGTGTCATTGGTGACAATGTTCAGATTGGCAACTACGTCGAGATCAAGAACTCACGGATCGGCGCTGGCAGTCGCATCAATCATCACACGTTCATCGGTGATGCGATACTTGCAGATGAGGTAACGATTGGCGCGGGAACGATCACCTGCAACCACGACGGGTTCGGAACCAATCAAACAGTCATTGAGCGGGGGGCTTATGTTGGCTCTGGATGCAATCTGGTGGCGCCGCTGCACATCGGGCAAGATGCTGTCATCGGAGCGGGTTCGACGATTGCCAGCGACGTTCCAGCAATGAGACTTTCCCTGGCGCGGGAGCGACAAGTAACCGTCGAAGGCTGGACAGGTCCGAAATCAAGGCGGCAGAGGAAATGAGGTCACAGCGAGTCGCGGTTTGGGGTCTTGGTGGGCACGCGATCAGGAACATACTCCCGGCACTCGCTGCAACGAATGGCGTTGAACTGTATGGAGTGTGCTCACGTACGGAGAGCACCGTTGGTTCATGTGCGCAGAAGTGGAACTGCAAAGGGTGGACCGAACCGGAGCCGATGCTTATCGACAAGAACGTCGATATCATTTTTCTGGCAACGCCGATCGGGTTGCACTTCGAACATGGAATGCGGGTGCTTGCGGCCGCCAAGCACTTCTGGTGCGAGAAACCCCTTACCTGCCGACTAACGGACACGCTGGAATTGCTGGAATTGTCCCGCAGCAAGAGGGTTTCCGTTTGCGAAGGCCACATGTACCTGCACCATCCCCAGTTCCGCAGGATACTCGACTACGTTCGCGGCGGCAGTGTTGGCCGGGTCGTGTCGATAGGATGTCGATTCGGCATTCCCCGGCTGGAGCAAGAGACCTTCCGCAGCGACCCCTTGCGTGGTGGCGGAGCCCTGTTTGATGTCGGCTGCTATCCGGTGTCCGCCATTGAGGCACTCTTCCCGGATCAGCAGATGGAGGTCAGCTATGCTGTCATCGGCACCAGGGAAGGGTCTGCGGTTGACACGGACGGCCATGCGATAATTGCGCTCTCCAATGCAGTCAGAGTTCATTTGGAGTGGCGAATCAACTGTGCTTACCGCAACGAGATCGATATATGGGGTGAAAAGGGCTCGATTTTCTCCGATAAAGTGTTTTCGAAGTCGCCCGACCATGTTCCCGAGTTCCGTCTGCGCAATGCCCAAGGCGTCGAAAAGACCGAGTATGGCTCGACGGGCGATCATTTTTCTCTGATGTTGCAGTATTTCCTCGGTACGGTTTCCGATATGGAGTCAGCCGAGGAGGAACGAAGTCGGATAGCACGACGGGCCGAGGTGCTGGAACGCATCGCACGGGGGGCAGGTTATCCCGTTAATCGCCGGCAAGGTGAATAATCATTTGGTGGAAGGAAATCGGCATGGAAAGCTGGAAAAACGTGAAGCTGGACGACGAGTCGATGTGGCCAAAAGAAGGACGGGTCGCGCTCGAACCTGCCCATGTCGATGACCGCGGAGCGATTCAGTCGCTGGTCAATTTTCCGATGAAGAACTTGTCGTTGATCACGTCGAAAAAGGGCTCCGTACGGTCCAACCATTACCACGTCACGGACTGGCACTACATGTATGTCCTTTCCGGCTCGTTTGACTATTACTACCGCCCAACGGGCAGCGGCGACAAGCCGGCGATGATCACGGTAAAGGCCGGAGAAATGGTCTTCACTCCGCCCATGGAGGATCACGCGACGGTTTTCCTCGAAGATACCCAACTGCTCGCCATGAGCCGCAATCCACGCGATCAGGAAGCCTACGAATCAGACGTTATGCGCGTCGTGCTGATTGACCCGGCAAGCATAACGCGGTAAGCATGGCTGATTTCTATTTGCGCACTCGATGCCGGATGTGCGATAGCGCCGACCTGGAAATGGTCATGGCGCTAACGCCGACACCGCCCGGCAACAATTTCCTGCGCCACGAGGAACTTGCGCTTCCCGAGCCGTCCTACCCTCTGGACCTGTATTTTTGCCGCAGATGTCATCATGTGCAGCTCGGACATGTCGTGGATCCGAAAATCCTCTACCAGAAGGACTATTTCTACGTTTCCGGTACGTCTTCAAGGTTTGTCGAGCACCTGCGTGACTATGCACTAGACATGGTGCGGCGCTTTGATCTGTCACCTGGCGACTTCGTCGCGGACATTGGCTCAAATGATGGAACCTGTCTTCGTTGTTTTCAGGAGGCAGGCACGAAAAAGGTTTTGGGTGTTGACCCGGCCACAAAAATTGCCCGACGGGCGACTGAATCCGGCATCGAAACGGTCGGCGATTTCTTTTCGTATGATCTTGCGTTGGCGTTGCGCGAGAAGTACGGCCCTGCCACGTTCATCACATCTCACAATGCCTGCGCCCACATCGATAACCTGGCCGACGTGGTCAGGGGTGTTCGGCACTGGCTCACTGACGATGGTTTGTTCGTATTGGAAGTGGGTTACTTGCTCGACGTGTATGAGAACGTTTGGTTCGACACCATCTATCACGAACATCTGGACTTTCACACAGTCGCCCCATTCAAGGAACTCTTTGCGCGGACCGGCATGGAGATGATCGGCGTGCAGCGCGTCAGTCCGCAGGGTGGCTCAATCCGCGTCATGGCACAAAAGGCCGGTGGTCCCAGAGCGGCTGATGGGTCAGTGGAAGCCTTGATTGAACAGGAACACGCAGCGGGCTTGAACAAGCCGGAGACCTTCGTCCGGTTTGGTCAGCGCGTAAATGAAGTCGGCACACGTTTGCGGTCCTTGGTCAAATCGCTAACGGCGAATGGGAAAACCATAGCCGGCTACGGGGCTGCCACGAAGTCAACCACCCTCCTCGCGCATTTCGGATTGGGCAGCGATGACCTGGCGTTTATTGTCGATGACAATCCGCTCAAGCAGGGTCTATTCTCGCCGGCTGCGCATATTCCGGTGGTGGCCGTGGAAGAACTACATCATAGGCAGGTAGATTATTTGCTTATTCTGGCGTGGAACTTTGCTGAGCCAATAATGGAAAACAACAGATGGTACGAGGATCAGGGTGGAAAGTTCATTGTCCCGATGCCCGTTCCCAGGATTGTTGAGAGATGAATAAGCGAATTCTTGTTGTGGCTCCTCACCCCGACGACGAAACTCTCGGTGCCGGAGGAACGATCGCAAAATTTGTCGAGCAGGGCCACGAAGTTTCGGTTCTTGTCGTCTCCGGGCATCTGCCGCCCGTCTACAGTCGCGATGACTACGAGACAACGGTCAGAGAGGCCGAAAAGGCTTTTGCCGTCTTGGGTGTCGCCGGATCACGGTTTCTCGAAATACCCGCAACGATGGTGGGCGAACAACCGGTAGGTGTTCTCAACGGGAAAGTTGCGACAATGGTGAAGGAAATAGCGCCCCATATTGTTCTTTGCCCGTTTCCCGATCGGCACATCGATCATCGGGTGGTATTCGAGAGCGTCATGGTTGCGACGCGACCGGTTGCCGCGGGTCGTGGCATTGAAATGCTCGCGGCCTACGAGACCCTTTCTGAAACACACTGGAACGCTCCGCACATGGAGCCGAATTTTGTGCCCAATTGGGTTGTGGACATTACGGCGCAGATAGGCCGAAAGATCGATGCCCTGACTTGCTACGAATCACAGATTCCGGCGTTCCCAGGAGCAAGATCGGTAGATGCTGCGAAAGCGCTCGCCGTGTTTCGGGGCACTCAGGCAGGTTTCTCATTCGGGGAAGGTTTTCAGATTATTCGCATGGTTGGATAATGCGCTGGGGGTGGTCCAGGTATTTGTGCGGAAGTTTGCCAGATCATGCGTATGGTATTTGTTGTGGGTAACAACTGTCGGTTAAGAGCGGAACAGCGGCAACATGTTATGCCTCACACACAAAATTTCTGACAGGCCCAGTCGGCCCAGTAAAATGGGCACATGATGAATACCCGTTCGCTCACCGCGTCGCTCCACGACCTGTGCGCCGCCGCGCTGGCCTGGGCGGCGGCGTATGCGGTACGATTCAACTTCGATATTCCGCCCAATTTTGTCGACGCGATGCTGCGCAACCTGCTGTGGATCATTCCCCTGCAGGCGCTGATATTTCACCGTTTCGGCTTGTACAAGGGCATCTGGCGTTTTGCCAGCATTCCCGACTTGCGGCGCATCGCACTGGCGGCTGGGGCGGTTGGGCTGGCCATACCAGCATTGCTGCTCATGTTGCAGAGACTCAGCGACGTGCCGCGCTCGGTGCTGGTCATGCATCCTCTGCTACTGGTGCTGATCATGGGCGGCAGCCGTTTCCTCTATCGGGCATGGAAAGACGGTCACCTGATCTCGCCACGTCAGTTCGACGCAGAGCCCGTGATAGTCATCGGGGCTGGGGCTGCGGGTGCCGCCCTTTTACGCGATCTTGCGGGCAACCCGCGCTGGCGTGTGGTGGGCTTGGTCGATGACGATCCGGCCAAATTCCGTTTGCAGCTTCAAGGTGTTTCCGTGCTTGGGCACCTTGATGATGTGGCGCGTATTGCTGCCACCTATCAAGTTCAGACTGTGATAGTTGCCATGCCTTCCGCATCACCGTCCACCCGTCGGCGCGCGGTTAAATTGGTAATTGATGCCGGGCTCAAGGTTCTGACCGTGCCGGCCCTGTCCGATGTTTTATCCGGTCGCGTCACGGCGGACGCTGTGCGACAGGTCGAACTTGAGGACTTGCTCGGACGTGAACAGGTGTTGATCGATGATGCCGAATTGCGAGAACAACTGGCCGGCCGAACCGTCCTTGTAACCGGTGCAGGCGGATCAATCGGGTCCGAACTGTGCCGCCAGATCGTCCATTTCGGCCCGCGTCAGCTGGTATTTCTCGAACAGTCGGAGTTTGCACTCTACAGCATCGAACGGGAGTTCGCCGGGCGACCGGTGACCTGCGTGATCGGCGACGTCAAGGATTTTGCGCGCATGGATGCGGTGTTCGCCGAACACCGGCCGGAAGTGGTTTTCCATGCCGCCGCCTACAAGCACGTGCCGTTGATGGAAGGCGCCAACGCCTGGGAGGCGGTGCGCAACAACGTGCTGGGAACCCTGACTGTCGCCCGTGCCGCTGCCGCCGCGGGTGTCGGCGAGTTCGTGCTGATCTCGACCGACAAGGCGGTGAATCCGACAAATGTCATGGGTGCCAGCAAGCGCTTGGCTGAAGTGGTGTGCCATGCCGTGCAGGTGGAAAATCCCACCACCCGTTTCGTCATGGTGCGATTCGGCAACGTGCTGGGATCGTCGGGCAGCGTAATCCCGCTGTTCCGCGAGCAGATTGCGCGCGGCGGCCCGGTCACCGTGACCCATCCCGAGATCATCCGCTATTTCATGCTGATCCCCGAGGCGGCGCAACTGGTGATGCAGGCGGGATTGCTGGCGGCGCGGGACGCTGAGGGTGGCCGCGTTTTCGTGCTCGACATGGGCGAGCCGGTGAAGATCGTCGATCTGGCGCGCGACATGATCCGCCTTTCCGGCTTCGGCGAAGACGACATAAAGATCGAGTTCACTGGTCTACGTCCGGGCGAAAAGCTGTTCGAAGAGCTGCTTGCCGACGGCGAGACTACACTGCCGACGCCGCATCCCAAGCTGCGCATAGCGCGACCGACCGCCGCCCCGCCGCCGCAATGGCTTGCCGACATCGAGGCCTGGCTGGAGCAAGCCTGGCGTGAGGAGGCGGAGGTCAAGGCCGGTCTGCGCCGCTGGGTACCGGAATATCGGCCCGCAGCGCATTGAAGGCCGCCACCACCTCGCCTGCGGCAATATCCCGCACATCGCGGGATGGCTTCTGTAAGAGCCGGTAAGGCACTCCCCAGGGGCGCCAGCGCGTGGCGCCCGAATCCCCGAAAAGACAGACGATGGGCCGCCCGAGTCCGGCGGCGAGGTGCATCGCGCCGCCGTCGGCGCAGATCACCACAGAACATTCCGCCAGCGCCGCGATCAGTTCCGAAAGGGTTTGCGTCGGACGCGCTTCAACGGTTATCGCCGTGCCTCCCGCGCCGACTCTGGCCATGAGGTCCCGCGCCTTGGCGTCGTCACCGGGATGCAGCGGATTGTCTTCGGCGCCCGGCGACCACAAGAGCATGAAGCGCGCCGGGGTCTGAGCGGCGATGGCCTGCATGGCCTCCGCGAAGCGTTCTGCCGGCCAGCGCTGGGAAGGCTTGCGCGCACTGATATGGATGCCGATGGTCAGAGTCGGCGCTGGTGCTGCCGTACCGGGCGCGAAGACCCGGCACTGCGGCGGCGGGCCGGCGATGCCGTAGAGATCTGCAACGCGGAACACGTCCTCCACCTCGTGACGACAGGCGTCATCCAGCGACAGCGCGACGTCCAGCCCGGCGACAGCGCCGAAGCCGATGATGCGTTTCGGCCGCAGCCATTGCGCCTGCCGGAGTACCCGTGGCTGGGGCGAGGTGGTGGCGATGATGACGTCGTCGATGGCCATGGTACG
>JARIET010000039.1 GCA_031127185.1 Gemmatimonadota bacterium
ACGGCAGCCGACTGCCCGAGACGGTTAGCTCGGCAACTTGTGGAGCTCGAGATGCTCGACGCCGTCATCGTCTTCACGAATGACATATGCCATCGTGCGCCCAACAGCCGCAAGCCGACTCGCTGGCGCGAGTCGCACGGTGCGCACACGTTCGGCCCGTCGGTTGAAGACGTCGTATTCGGCTGGCGAGCCGACGGGACCTGAACGCTCAACCCAGAGCGAGCCATCTGCGCCAGCAATTGGCGCCGCATCCGTGAATGCACCCTTCCGCTCGGCAAACGTGTTGGCCTTCACCATTCGCGCAACGGCCTGCGGAGACTTCTCGGCTTCCGTCAGAGCCTCGATGTTACCAGTGCGCCCACCAACGCCCGTCCGTTCAAGAAAGCGCTTTGTGTATGCGGTCTTTTCCGGTTCGCTTACCACGATCGGCGTGTAGGGCACGCGCGGTCCGCGGGTCACTACACCATCAGCGGTGGTCCACTCCACGTGATAGTCGCCTGAGCGCACGACAGCGAATGCGCCGTCCGGAGCGACGGCCCATCCGTCCTGCGGCGCGAAGATCACCATGGGGATGCGCGGCTCCGGGCTGTACTCGGGGTGCGGCGGCGGCGTGCTCCCCTTGATGACGGTGAGCGTGTCCACGCGGTTCGCCTTCTCGTCGAACCTCACGATGACAACCGAGTCCTTTCCCGGCCCGCGGTTGTGAATCCACGCGGGGATCTGGACGTAGAATCGCCCGCGGTTGTCACGTCCGCGACTCCCCATGGGGAATCCCACGCCTGGCAACATCATGGGCCAGACCCGCGTGATCCGCGCATCGGGGCCGATCACGGCGACGCGAGAATTGCCCTCGTCAATGAGAATGGTCGAGTCACCCGGCGTGGCAAAGAGTGACGTGGGGTAGCGGTACTCACCCGGGCCGCCCCCGACTCGGCCCAGCACCGTGCTGACGCCGGTGCGCGGGTTGATTGCCATCACCTTTTGCTCAATGCGATCGGACACCAGGATGCGCCCATCGGCGAGTTCGCGGACGCCGCGGATCTGCGAGAACTCGACATCGACTGCCACAGCAGGCCTGCTGAACTCAATTCGCTGGACCTGTGGAGCTGCGGCCTGAAGCAGGCCCACCAAGGCGAACATCATTTCGATCGGCTCCAGAGCGCGGGGTTGCGAGTTAAGTCACGAGGGGCGGACCTGAGGGTTGCTCCCCCCGCCCGCCCCTCTCTCGCCCACGGATTCGTGACCTACAACCCGTACACCGCCCCGCCCGGGTACTCGGCTGACATGCCAAGCTCGGCCTCGATTCTCAGGAGCTGGTTGTACTTGGCGACACGATCCGATCGGCTCGCAGAACCGGTCTTGATCTGGCCGGCATTCGTGGCCACGGCGAGGTCCGCGATGAACGTGTCTTCCGTCTCGCCGCTGCGATGCGAAATGATGTTCTGGTAGCCGTTCCGCCGAGCCATCTCGATCGTTTCGAGCGTTTCCGTAACGGTCCCGATCTGATTGAGCTTGATGAGGATCGCGTTGCCAACATCCTCGTCGATTCCGCGCGCCAGGAACTCCGGGTTGGTGACGAAGAGGTCGTCTCCGACGAGCTGCACACGGTCGCCAAGCTCGGCTGTGAGTTCGGCCCACCCCGCCCAATCGCTCTCGGCAAGGCCGTCCTCGATGGAGACGATGGGATATTTGTCGAGCCAGCCCGCAAAGAGCTCCACCATCTGGTCGCTCGACCGCGTCTTGGCACCGCTCTTCTTGAAGACGTACTTGCTGCCGTCCCAGAGTTCGCTCGCGGCACAGTCCAGCGCGAGCGCCACCTCAGTGCCCGGCTTGTACCCTGCGGCAACGATCGCCTCGAGGATCACCTTGATGGCGTCCTCATCGCTCGGCAGGTCGGGAGCAAATCCACCTTCGTCGCCCACGCCGGTGGCGAGCTTCCGCTTCACGAGCACTTTCTTCAGGGCGTGGAAAATTTCGGCACCGGTGCGGAGCGCGTCATGAAACGTCAATGCGCCCACGGGAACGATCATGAACTCCTGGAAATCCACCGTGTTCGTGGCGTGCGCGCCGCCGTTGATGATGTTCATCAACGGCACCGGAAGGGTGCGCGCCGACGCTCCGCCCAGGTAGCGGTACAGCGGCACGCCAAGATCGTGCGCGGCAGCGCGGGCGGCCGCCATCGACACGCCAAGCATCGCGTTGGCGCCAAGTCTCGACTTGGTCTTGGTGCCATCGAGTGCAATCAGCGTGCGGTCGAGCCCGATCTGGTCCATGGGGTCAAACCCGGTGAGCGCAGGGCTGATTTCCTTCTCGACATTGCGCACGGCCCGCAACACGCCCTTGCCGAGGTAACGCTTGTTGTCGCCATCGCGCAACTCGAGCGCCTCGTGCTCACCGGTTGAGGCGCCGCTCGGCACCGCGGCGCGGCCAGCGGCCCCGGAATCGAGGAGGACGTCAACTTCAACGGTGGGATTACCTCGCGAATCGAGGATTTCGCGGGCGACAATTTCCGAAATGACAGACATGAGGTATTGAGAGCGGGGAAAACGGGGAACGACGGGACGTGGGGGGACGCGGGAGGAGGGGCAACTCACCAGCAGCAACTCGACAACAGCAACCCTGACCTTAAGACGTTGAACCCTTCAACTGTACTATCTCAATCTAGTCCTTTCTGGAACGCGGGTCCCACGGCGGGCTGGCGACGCCATATTCGCTCTGCAGCAGGTCCGCGATGGCGCGGTAGGTCTGGTAGGCGAGCTGGTCGCGGTCGTCGTAGGTGAGCCCGACAGTTGGGATGGGTGGCAGAAAATGGATGTGCGTGGTCCCGCCGCGCACGCGGAAGCTTCCCTTGGGCATCATCGGAATGGTGCCGTAGATCAACATCGGCACCACCGGAGCACCGGCACTGACGGCGAGGACGAACGGTCCCTTCTTGAATGGGCGCAGCGGGTAGTGGAGACCGCGTGTGCCTTCCGCGAACACCACTACGCGTGCCCCAGCGTGGATGCGATCAGCCGCGGCCTTGTACTGCTCAAAGGCCGCCTTGCGGTTTTCCCGCTCGATATACACGTGGCCGGCCGCGCCGGCGGCGGGTCCTATGAGCGGAATTTTCCGCACTTCCTGCTTGGCCACAAATCGACAGCGACGAAGTACAGCGGCCAGCGAAAACACGTCGAACCATGAGACGTGGTTCCCTACGATGATCTGCTTGCCCGCGGTCGCATGCTCGACGCCGTGCAGCACCACCTTCACGCCGCTGGCCCACACAATGAGCTGCGCCCAGGTCTGTTGCATGATGTCATACACCCCGCCTTCGCGGTCCCGCATGCGGAGCAGTCCGGCCACGATCACTGTTCCGGCGCACGAAACCGTGGCGCCAATCGCCACCACAAGTGCGAAGAGTGTGCGGATCATTGCGGGGCGTGATCGAAGTGGTCGAAGGCCTGCGGCACGGCAACCGAGGCACCAGCGGAATGCCATTCGACACCGGCCTCACCCGCGCGCACCTCGCCGATGCAGGTCAACGGCACATTGAACTCGCGGGTGAATGCGGCAGCGTCGAGCGACTGGGGCGCCGTGACGGCGAGTTCGTACTCTTCACCGCCGGACGCCGCCTGTTCCGCCGATGCCCCCTCGACTCGCGGCAGCCCATCGCGCTGCACAACCAGGCGCACGCTGCTGGCTGCCGCGATATGTCCCAGATCTCCCGAGAGCCCGTCCGAGATGTCGATGCAGGCCGTCGCGCCATGCGCCGCGAGCCAGAATGCCTCGCGAATCCGCGGCGTGGGCCGCGCGAACCGCTTCTGGGCGCGAGGTGGTACCGCCGAGCCGCCCTGATGCGCTGCGAGAGCCACGGCAGGTCCGCCGAGCCGGCCGGTGACCCAGATGCCCTGCCCGACTTTGGCACCGCCTCGCGTGAGCGGTGCCCGGGTAGATCCGATCACCGTGATGGCGATGGCCAGTGTTGGGCCGTCGCTCAGGTCACCGCCCACGACGGGAGCGCCCACGGACTGCGCTGCGCCGGCAATCCCCGCGGCAATCGCGGGAGCGTCTGCCCGCCACCGCTCCGGGAGGGTGAGCGCAATCACCACCGCACGCGGCGTTGCCGCCATTGCCGCGAGGTCGGAGAGCGCCGCCGCAGCGCTGCGGTACCCAATCTCTTCGGCGGTAAACCACGCGCGCCGAAAGTGCACGTCCTCAACAGCGACATCTGTGCTGACGAATCCGACTTCCCCGGGCGGCACGGTAAATGCGCCCGCATCGTCTCCCACGCCATGCGCCGACGCGCCAAGCTGCGCGATGATCGCGCGCACGGCGTCGAACTCTCCGCCGGGGCCGAGGGGGATGTGGCTCACGTCGTGGCCGCAGCGAGATCGACGAGCACACCGGCTGGCATCGTGGCGGGCTGCACCCATGCGAACCGGAGCGCCTCAACAACATCGTCGAGCACCACGCCTCGAACAGCTCCGGCACCGGCGATCTCTGCCGCGCGCCCGTGTACCCAGGCCGCACTTGAGGCGCTGGCCAGCGGGTCCCCCGTCTGGGCGAGAAGAGTCGCCACGATGCCGCCCAAAACATCGCCGCTGCCTCCGGTTGCCAATACTGGAGTCCCGGTTGCCACGACCTGCGTCAGGATGCCGTTGCTGATCACAGTCGGCACTCCTTTGAGCAGTACCGTTGCCTTCACGCGGTCGGCAAGCCGATCAGCAGCTTCAAATCGGCCGGCGTCGAGATCCGCCGCAGCCACGCCCGCCAGGCGCTGCGCTTCCACCGCGTGTGGCGTGATCACGGCAGGGCGCCCCGCGAGCAGTTCGCCGAGGCGCTGCGTGTTGCCTTCGAACGCCGTCAGGGCATCGGCGTCGACGACAACCGGTCCACGCCATTTGGTGAGCACGCTCAGGGCAAGGTCACGCGAGGCTTTTCCCAAACCGAGGCCGGGCCCTAACAGCACGCAGTGCGCCCATCCGAGTTGCTCGGCCAGCTGCGCCTCGTCCGACGGCCACGTCGTGGTGAGGGCAGCGGGAACGGCCGCCTGGACTGGGGCGATACTCGGCGACTCCACACACACCTTCACCATCCCAACACCGCTACGCAGCGCTCCGCGCGCCGCGAGAATCGTGGCGCCCGCCATGCCGCCCGCTCCACCAACGATCAGCAGGCGTCGGCGCGTTCCCTTGTTCGCGTCGGCTGGTATCCGCGGCACGCGGCCGAGCGCTTGAGCGGCGCCGATCAAGGCGGGGGCTGTCGGGTCGTCCGATGCGCTGCCAAGGCCGATGTCGACAGCAACGATCGCGCCCGACGCATCGCGATCCCGGAGCAATCCTCGTTTCACGGAGCCGAACGTCACGGTCAGGTCCGCGCGCACGCATTCGCCCGCTGCGAGCCCGGTGGTGGCGTCCAGCCCGGAGGGGACGTCGAGCGACACTACGCGCGCTCCTCGCGCGCGAAGTGCGTTCACCACCAGAATCGCGTCCTTGACTTCATCTCGCGGCTCCCCACGCGCACCCGTACCGAGCAGTGCGTCCACCACTACGCCGGGCGCCTCTGCATCGGCAACACCGAGCGGCGAGTGCTCAACCACGATGCCGGCGCGCAGCTCGCGCGCGGCTCGCTGGGCATCAGCAGTACGCGGATCGCCGCAGGCCACAACCCGCACCGCAATTCCCTTGGCGGCGAGGTTCGCTGCGGCGACATATCCGTCGCCGCCATTGTTCCCCACTCCGACGAAGACAGTCACACCGCGCCGCAGCTCGCTCGCCATCCGCGCGCAGATCACCTCAACGGCCTGCGACGCGGCGGCACGCATCAGGTCGTACGATGCGGTGCCCGCCTGGATGGCCCGCTCGTCCATCGCCGCCGCTTGGGCGGCCGTCGTCACGCGGACCGTCATCTGAATCTCACCCGTGATTTGCGCGGGCCGGCTCAGCCGACCGCCGCGCCCTTCCACGGGTAGTTGCGATCGAACGCATCCTCAAAGTCATACACATCCGCGAACTCCTCGCGCGTGTCGTTCGGCTGGCTCTGCAGCAGGCCAAGGTCCACAAGCGTGAAGACGATGTCGCCGAAATCGCTGGTGCTCGTCACGCCCCAGTAACCGAGGACGGTGCGCGCCAGCACGCCGAAACGTTCGATGGCCAGCGAGCGGCAACCCTCGAGCAATTCGCGACCTGTGAGGTGGCGGCGCTCAGGCAGTTTTCCCTGACAGTACTCAAGTGCCGAAAGCACGAAGAGATACGCGTGTTCGTGGAACCGGGGCTCCTTGAGCCGGATCCGGTCCATGACACCATCGCGAAAGGCAAGTTCGTTCAAATGGACTGCTGAGGATGGGGAACGAGGCGAAACCGTGTCAGACAAAGCTGGCGAGACGCGGGCATTCCCTCAACCGCGCAGACTGGTGGCTAGCGCGCAGGAACGACGGTTACGTCCACGCGCGAAGCTTGCGCCGGGGTATGCCAGATGCGATGCGTCTTGGCCTGAAAGTCCACGGGACGTGCGCGGAAAATGTTGGCCACCCAGCTCTGCGGATTCCGATCATAGAGCGGAAACCAGGTGCTCTGGATCTGCACCATGATCCGGTGACCGCGCTTGAAGGTGTAGGCCTGTTGATGGAGGTCCACGGTGAACTGGGTCGGCACGTTGGGCTGGATCGGTTCCGGGCTCGAAAAGCTCTTCCGGTAGCGGCCACGCATCACGTCGTGTGCCACCATCAGCTGGTAACCGCCCAGCTTCCAGTCCTCCGGCACACTGTCCGGAAAGACATCAATCAGCTTCACCACCCAGTCCGCGTCACGACCGGTCGTGGCGGCCACAAGGTGCGCCACGACGTCGCCCGCGATGGTTAGGTCTTCGGTGAGCTTCTCGCTCCGGAACGTCAGCACGTCGGGACGGCCGTCCACGAAACGCTGATCCTCGGTCTCCCAGTTACGCCAACGCGAACCCCGAGGGTCGTAGGTGCGCTCAATTGGTCGAGCACGATACGGCACTGGGTTCGCCGGATCCGATACGTATTGGTCGAAGGCAGCTTCAGCCGCCATCGGCGGGTCGAATGACAGGCGCCCGCCCGCGCGCATATACAGGCTGCGCGCCGCGCCGTTGCGGGGCGGCCAGACGTCGAAGCTGCGCCATTCCTTGGCACCAGAATCGAAGACGCGTGCCTCGGGAACGGTCACGCCTGCCTTGTCCTTGAGGTGCAGCGCAAAGAAGCTGGCCTCCACGTCGCGCAGATACGCGTCGCTGGTGCCGGGATCAACCACTGGCATCCGGGACGCCGATCGTCGCCAGCCGCCATGATTCCACGGACCCATCACGAGAAAGTTCTTGCCACCCGCATCAGAACGTTCGAGCGCCTTGTACGTATGCAACGGACCGAAGCGGTCCTCCTGGTCCCACCAGCCGCCCACCACGAGCGTCGGGACTGTTGCCTTCTGCAGCTTGGTCTGCACGGCGCGCGCTTTCCAGAACGCGTCATAGGTTGGGTGCGTGGCGAACGCGGTCCAGGTCGGGACCTTGCCCTTGAAGATGTTCGCCTCGACGTTCGCCAGCGAACCAAGGTTCAGGTACCACTCATAGGTGTCCCAGGTGTCAATCGGAATCGGCACCGACGAGTTGTTGCTCAGCTCCATGTCGGCCGCGTACTCAAAGCCGTACGAGAGCCGGAACGCGCCCTGATGGAAGAAGTCGTCGCCGAGCCACATGTCAGAGGCCGGCGCCTGCGGTGAAATCGCGCGCAACGCCGGATGCGGGTTGATCCCCGCCATCGTCGTCAGAAAACCAGGGTACGAGACACCGAGCATGCCGGCGCGCCCGTTGTTGTTGGCGACGTTCTTCACCAGCCAGTCGACGGTGTCGTAGGCGTCGGTGCTTTCATCCCATTTGCGCGGGTCATTCGTCGTGCGGAGCGGCGCCACCATCAGGAAAGTGCCCTCGCTGCCGTAGCGCCCGCGGCTGTCCTGTTGGACAAAGTGGTAGCCGTCCGCGGCAAGAAACCGATACGAGCCGTGGATCGACTGCGTTCCGGTGATGCCATACGGCGTACGCGTGATGATGATGGGCAGCGGACCGGCGGCGGAGCGCGCCTCGCAGATCTTTGTGTTGAGCTTCACGGCATCGCGCATCGGGATCATCACGAGGCGGCAGCTATGCGTCGTTGAATCCTGCGGTATCGCCGCTTGTTGCGCGTGGGCAGCCGACAACCCGCTGCCCGCCGAGCGTGCGGCGACCAGGCCAGTCGCCGCAAGCGCGGCGACCATCACGGCGCGGCGCAGACTCACCATCAGTCGGCCGCCGCGTAGAGCGGGAACGCGGCCGCGAGCGCCGCGACGTCAGCACGGACGCGCGCCTGGATCGCCGCATCGGCGGGCGCGGCGAGCACGGTGTTGATCAGGCCTGCAATCTTGCGCATCTCCAGTTCTCCCATGCCGCGCGTAGTCACGGCCGGAGTCCCGATACGGATGCCGCTCGTCACGAACGGCGACTGGGTCTCTCTTGGCACGGTGTTCTTGTTCACCGTGATCCCGGCCTTGTCGAGCGCTTCCTCTGCCACCTTGCCCGTGAGCCCCTTGGACCGGAGGTCCACGAGCATCAAGTGGTTGTCCGTTCCGCCGCTGACGATATGGAAGCCATGCGTGGCCAAAGCTGCCGCCAAGGCGCGCGCATTCGCGATGACGGCGTTGCAGTAGCTCTTAAAGGACGGATCGAGCGCTTCCTTGAACGCCACGGCCTTTGCCGCGATCACATGCTCAAGCGGACCGCCCTGCGTTCCGGGAAACATTGCCTTGTCGATCACCTTGGCGTGCTGCGCCTTGCAGAGAATCAGGCCGCCTCGTGGGCCCCGCAACGTCTTGTGCGTGGTCGTCGTGACGACATCGGCGTGCGGCACCGGCGAGGGATAGGCGCCCGTGGCCGCGAGACCGGCAAAGTGCGCCATATCCACCATCAGGATCGCCCCCACCTCCCGCGCCGCCTCGGCGAACCGCGCGAAATCCAGCACGCGTGAATACGCGCTGTAGCCCGCGATGATCATCTTCGGCTTATGCTCTCTCGCGGCGGCGGCCATCTGGTCCATGTCGATGATACCATCATCGTTCACGCCATAATGCACGGCGCGATACAGTAGCCCCGAGAAGTTGACCGGAGACCCGTGCGTGAGATGCCCGCCCTGCGAGAGGTCGAGGCCGAGCACCGTGTCGCCTGGTTTCAGAAACGCGAGGTAGACCGCCGCGTTCGCCTGCGCGCCAGAATGCGGCTGCACGTTCGCGTGCTCGGCGCCAAACAGCTGCTTCGCACGGTCGATCGCCAACTGCTCAACCTTGTCCACAACTTCGCAGCCACCGTAATACCGCTTGCCCGGGAGTCCTTCCGCGTACTTGTTCGTGAGCGGTGAACCCATCGCCTCGAGCACCGCCGGCGAGACGAAGTTCTCACTCGCGATCAGTTCCAATCCGTGCGACTGGCGATTCGTCTCTTCGACGATGAGCCGCGCGACTTCCGGGTCGGTCTCCGAGAGGGCGCGGCCAGGCGCCACGCGATCCCAGCTGCGCCAACCGCTCATTTCTCGCCCTCAAGTTCGATCTTGTCCACGCGCGGTTGGTGCCGGCCGCCCTCGAACGCCGTGTTGAGGAAACGGTCGAGTATGGCCGCTGCATCCTGCTCCGACACAAATCGCGCTGGAACGGCAAGCACATTTGCGTCGTTGTGCTTGCGCGCGAGTTCTGCGATCTCCGGCGCCCACGCCACCGCCGCGCGAACGTGCGCGTGCCGATTGGCGGCATAGGTCATGCCCAGCCCTGTGCCGCAGAGCAGCACGCCGCGTGCGGCGCGCCCCGATTCGACTTCGCGAGAGACCGCATGCGCGTAGTCCGGATAGTCTGTGCTCGCGGCCGAGTTCGTCCCCAAATCCTGCACGTCGTACCCGAGCGCCACGAGCCGCGCCTTCAGCTTTTCCTTCATCTCGAACCCAGCATGGTCCGAGGCAATCGGGATGCGCTCCGCCACTAGCCCTTCCGCGGCCACTGCGGCCAGGTGCGGGTGAGAGCACCAACGGCGGCGAGCCGCTTCTCTGCGACCTTGTCGGCAGCCTCGTACGTATGAATCCCCTGATCCTTTGCCGTCTGGTAGACACCGAGAATCGTGTCGAAGATCTCGTCGGCCTTACGCAGCGCCCGTTCTTGCGACCATCCGGCGAGCTCGGAATACACATTGATCACGCCACCGGCATTGGCCACATAGTCGGGGGCGTACAGGATGTCGCGCTTGGCCAGCGCTTCGCCGTGCTTCTTGGGCTCGAGGAGCTGATTGTTCGATCCACCGCAGACGATCTCGACCTTCAGTTGGGGAATCGTGTCGTCGTTGATGATCGCGCCAAGGGCGCACGGTGCGAAGATGTCGGCCTTGTGAGCATAGACCGCCGCGTCGGTCGTTGCCGTGGCGCCGAACTCCTTGACTACCGTGTCGACCACGTCCTTCCTGATGTCGGCAACGATCAGCTTGGCGCCGGCGGCGTGCAGTTCCTTGCACAGGTAGTAGCCCACATGACCAATACCCTGCACGATGACCGTCTTGCCGTTCAGCGACGCCGATCCCCAGCGCCACTTGGCCGACGCCTCAATCGAGCGGAACACGCCGTGCGCCGTCACGGGCGACGGATCGCCGGACTTCGTGGCCAGACCGGCGACATACTCGGTTTCCATATGGACGTAGTCCATGTCGCTGGGGCTCGTCCCCACATCTTCGGCGGTGACGTACCGTCCGCCGAGCGACTCAACGAACCGTCCATGCGCGCGGAAGATCAGCTCGCGGTTCGCCGCACTGGGATCACCGATGATCACGGCCTTTCCGCCGCCGAGATTGAGCCCGGCGACCGCGTTCTTGTAGGTCATCCCGCGCGACAGCCGGAGGACGTCGAAGAACGCCTCGTCCTCGTTCTTGTAGTTCCAGAACCGCGTGCCACCGAGCGCAGGGCCGAGCGTCGTGTTGTGAATGGCGATGATGCCGCGGTAGCCGCTGGACTTGTCAAAGCAGGTGACAACCTGCTCGTGCCCGAGCTGCTCGATGCCTTCAAAAAGCTTCATGTGAAGTAGTGATGTTGTGGGTGACGACCGTCAGTGAACCTGTGCCAGCACCAGCGACCTACGCGGACGCCAATGCGCGCCCGATGACGATCCGCTGAATCTCGGACGTCCCTTCATAAATCTCGGTGATCTTCGCATCCCGGAACAGCCGTTCAACCGGATAGTCGGTGACGTACCCGTAGCCGCCGAAGAGCTGGATCGCCTGGGTCGTGATCCACATTGCGGCTTCGCTCGCCATCAGCTTGCACATGGCAGCGTGGGCGCCGGCCGGCTCGCCGCGGTCCTTGGCTGCGGCCGTGGCATGCAGCATCGCTCGCGCGCCGTGCAGTCGCGTGGCCATGTCGGCGAGTTTGAACTCCACAGCCTGAAACGCGGTCAGCGGCTTGCCGAACTGTTGACGCTCACGCGTGTATGCGATGGTAGCCTCAACTGCAGCGCGCGCGATGCCCACCGCCTGCGCCGCGATGCCGAGGCGGCCGGCCTCCAGAGACTGCATCGCGTACACAAACCCCAGCCCCTCTGCACCAAGGAGGCGATCAGCAGGCACGCGCATGCCGTCGAACGCCAGCTGGACCGTAGGAGATGCGCGGAGCCCCATCTTCTGCTCCTTCTTTCCAACACGGAACCCCGGCAGATCTGGCGTGATGATGAAGGCGGAGATTCCCCGCGACCCGCGCCGGGCGTCCGCCGTGTCCGTGCGTGCCATCGCGAGAATCACGTCAGCGCAGTTGCCGTTCGTCACCCACGCTTTCGTGCCGTTGAGTACCCAGAAGTCACCGTCGCGCACCGCCTGGGTGCGCAGCGCGGACGCATCGGACCCAGCTTCCGGTTCCGACAAGGCGAATGCACCGAGCAACTCACCAGTCGCCATGCGCGGCAGGTACGCCTGCTGCTGAGCGGGCGAGCCGAAATTCAGCAACATGCGAGTCGGCAGGGAATTGTGCACCGACATCGTGACCGCGGTCGATGCATCGGCCGCCGCGATCTCTTCCAGCGCCAGCAGGTAGCTCAGTGTGTCGAGGTTCAGGCCCCCGACGCTCTCCGGCAGCATCATGCCGAGGAATCCGAGTGCACCGAGTCGCGCGGTGATCGCGGGGTCACCCCGCTCCTCGCGATCCCAACGCCCCGCGTGCGGCGCGAGTTCACTGCGAGCGAAGTCGCGCGCCATGTTCTGAATGGCGCGCTGGTTTTCCGTCAGCGGGGTGAGGGTATCGATCATTGGAAGAACAACAACGAGTGTACGGTGGACGGTTGACGGTTAACCGTTGACGGCGTCCGTGAACCGTAAACCGTGCACCGTTGGCTGTTCACTCGCTCTTGTAGTTGTAGAACCCCTGCCCTGACTTTCTGCCAAACCATCCAGCTGCCACGTACTTCCGCAGCAGTGGGCAGGCCCGGTACTTCGGGTCGCCGAGTCCTTCGTGCAGCACATCGAGAATCGCGACGCAAGTATCGAGGCCGATCAGGTCGGCCAGCGCGAGCGGCCCCATGGGGTGGTTCATGCCGAGCTTCATCACCTCGTCGACAGCGGCGGGGGTTCCGACGCCTTCCATCACGCAGTAGACCGCCTCATTGATCATTGGCATCAGGATGCGATTCGCGATGAAGCCGGGATAGTCGTTTGCCTCGACCGGCGTCTTGCCTACCGCAGTGGCGAGCGCAACGGTGCGTGCCGTGGTGGCATCCGTCGTCGCCAGTCCACGGATCACCTCCACAAGCTTCATCATCGGCACGGGATTCATGAAGTGCATGCCGATCACGTCGCCGGGGCGCTTGGTCTGCGCAGCGATTTCGGTGATGGAGATCGAACTCGTGTTCGTCGCGAGCAGTGCGCCGGGCGGGGCGAGCCGGTCCAGCTCGGAGAATATCCTGAACTTGAGATCGCGCCGCTCGGTCGCCGCTTCGATGGCCACTGTCGCATTGGCGACTGCACCAATGTCGGTCGAGGTCGCAATCCGGGCCATCGTGGCGTCCTTGGCGGCCGCGTCGAGGGCTCCCTTCTTCACCTGGCGATCGAGATTCTTCTCGATCGTGGATTTGCCCTTCGCGAGGGCGTCGGCCGAGACGTCGATCAACGTCACCGACAGGCCCGCTTGCGCACTGACGTGGGCGATCCCGTTACCCATCTGCCCCGCACCAATCACTGCAATCGTTTCGCTCATCGTTTCGTCACGGTGGAATCGTCGGATTTTGCTGCGGGGGCGCTCGGCCGCCGGTAGCAGAGAAAGCTAGCCGCAAGCATCGCCACTACGAACGCGAGTCCACCTTCCGGGCCCCACTCGCCTCCGGTGAGCCAGGCAGGTCCGCTGGCCACGTAGCGATACCCGGGCGTCTGGAGCGCCAGGCCGCTGACCGGCGCATGCAACACGACCGCCTGCATGAAGTTGATGGCGAAGTGGGCGCCGAATGCCGCTACGAGGGATCCCGTCGCCACCCGCACCCAGGCCAGAAACGCCCCGGCGCAGGCCACGGCGAGCGTTGATACCACCGTGGGATCGGGATTGAAGACGTGCGCCGCACCAAAGATGGCGCTGGTGATTCCGATCGTCCTTGGCGCGCCGATTGCGCCCATCATGACGGTGAAAGCGAACCCCCGAAAGAGCAGTTCCTCGTTCCACGCGGCCGGAAACATCAGCGCAAAGGCGCGGAACGCGATCGCACCGACGCTGTCGGTGGCGGTCGCAGGCTCAAACCGTGCGCCGCCTAGCGCCACGGTCGCCAGCGCCGGAACAGCCACCACGGCGGCTCCGACTCCGAGGGCGACCAGATTGGGCGTGAGCCGCCACGCGTCCCGGCCGACTCCGATCTGTTGCCAGACGCTCCCATGCTTTGATGGGAATTGTCGTCCGGTGAACCATGTCGCGAGCACAATGGCCACGAGCGATGCGATCTGGCTCAACGACGCGCCGGACAGTCGCGCCCACGCCACCATCGGCGTGGCCATGGCGATGGAAAGCCCGAAAATCGCGACGAGATAGGCGGACCCGAAGACGGCGGCGCCAAACACGGCCACTTGCCACGGTGCCCGAATGGTGCCGCCTGGCAACCGCAGCCAGTCGCGTTCGCTCACACGCCCTCCGTTGCGGGGCCCGTGTGTGCCCCGGCTCGACTACGCCAGCTCGAGGCTGAGCGCCACGGCGTTGCCGCCACCGAG
>JARIET010000040.1 GCA_031127185.1 Gemmatimonadota bacterium
CCCTGGCCGGTCATCGCCTGCACTGCCTGCATGTAGATCCCGTCGAGGTCCGGGCGTTCCTCGCGGTCCACCTTGATGTTCACGAAATGCTCGTTCATCAGGGCAGCAGTGTCCGCGTCCTCGAACGACTCGTGCGCCATCACATGGCACCAGTGGCAGGCCGCATAGCCAATCGATAGCAGGATCGGCCGCTCGCGGTTCCGCGCCTCGGCGAGCGCCTCGGATCCCCAGGGCCACCACGCCACCGGATTGTCGGCGTGCTGGCGGAGATATGGGCTCGTTTCGGTGCCGAGGCGGTTGGTCATCGGGACTGTTGTGGCTGGTTCAGTGGCGACAGCGCGCGCGTCCCCGTCAGTTTAAGGCATCCGTGCTGAGAATCTTTTCGCGAATCATCGATCCGGCGGAATTCCGGTCGCCTGACAACCCCGCCGCGTGGGCGGAGGGCCTGCGATTTGTCGTTGGCGCCACCCTCATTCGGCTCCTCCTTGGCGCGTTTGTCCCCCTGTTCCCGGACGAGACCTACTACTGGGAATGGTCGCGCAATCTCGCCTTTGGCTATTTCGACCACCCACCACTGATCGCGCTCCTGGTGCGCGGCGGCACGTTGATCTTTGGCGACACCGCGCTCGGCGTGCGATTCCTGCCGATCCTCGCGAGCACGGGGTGTACGCTCGCCGTGATGCACATGGCGCGCGCGCTCGGCGGCGATGCGGCGGCGCGTCTCGGTGCTGTCACCTTCACGGTAATGCCTATCGTGGCGGTCGGTTCAGTGCTCGCCACACCCGACGCGCCCATGCTCTGCGCGATGGCGTGGGCGATCTACGCCGTTCTCCGCGCCCTCGGTGTTCCGGCCCATGCGCATCACCCAGACGGGCCGGGGGGCGGTGCCCATGCGCTCCGTTGGTGGCTCATCGCTGGCGTGGCCATTGGGCTGGCCATGGGTTCCAAGTACACCAGCGTGTTGGTGCCGGCCGCCATCGTCGCCGCGTTCGTTGCGCACGGCAAGCTGCAGAACCGCTTCGGACAGGCAGGCCCGTACCTGGCCGTCGCGGTCGCGGCGGCAGTGCTGGCGCCGGTGTTGATCTGGAATGCCACGCACGACTGGGTGTCGTTCCGCTTTCAGCTCAACCATGGCCTGGGCGCGCCAAAGGGCGGCGGGCTCGGCATCGTGAACCGCGAATTCGAACTCCTCGGTGGGCAGATCGGACTCGTCTCGCCGATCCTCTTCTACTTCATGGCGCGCGCGATTCGCGATGCCGTGCGTTTCTCTGAAGAGGGCCTGCGGTTCATGCTCGCCATGACCTGCGTGGTGCCGCTCACTTTCTTCGTGTACAGTGCGACACGCAAGTCGGTCGAGGCCAACTGGCCGGCAATGGCCTGGGTGGCCGCCGTGGTGCTGCTGGCCACAGATGTGCCGCATACGGCGCGCATGCGCACCTGGTTCGCTCGCGGCCTTGCGCTTGCTGCCGCACTATCGGCCATCGTATACGTCCACGTGATCGTACCGATCATCCCGCTGCCCGCGTCGCGTGATCAGGTGGCCAAGGCGTTCGGATGGGATCTCATCGGCCAAACGGTCGACCGCAAACGCGCCACGCTGGTCCCGCTGCGCGGCGAAGGGACGCCGACCGTCTATGTGGGCGCAGAGCGGTACCAGGATGCGTCGGAACTCGCGTTCCACCTGCCCGACCACCCGCGTGTCTTTTCGATGAATCTCACCGGGCGCGCCAACCAGTACGATCTCTGGCCCCAGTTTGCGGACGTTGCGGGGCTCGATGCCACGCTCATTCTGGTGCTCGACGATGAACGCGAGGAACCCCGCGTGATCCGCAAGCTGTCCTGTTGTTTCGCACGCATCGATGCCAGCGAGGGCGTCACCATGATGCGCCACGGCGACGTGATCAGTCGAAAGCGCATCTGGATCCTGCGCGGCAAGCGCGATGGCTGGGCCACACGCGACCAGCCCTTTCCTCCTCAGCGCTGAATCTCGGTACCGCACTCACCGTCAGGTCCCGCTCATGCCATCCACACCGACCATCCCCCGCGATCTCAGCAGCTGGCTCGACGCACACGATGCCGATGCATTCGCGCAGCTGAACGAGTTCCTGCGCATCCCCAGTGTGAGTGCGCGCTCTGAGCACAATGCCGACACTGCCGCCGCAGCCGGGTGGCTGCACGCGGCGCTCGCGCGCATCGGGTTCACGGTAGAGACCCTGCCCACGCCGGGGCACCCTGTTGTGCTTGCCGAGTGGCGCAAGGCTGGCCCCAATGCGCCAACGATTCTCATCTATGGGCATTACGATGTGCAGCCGGCGGAGCCGCTCGAGCTGTGGACATCGCCGGCGTTCGACCCGACCGTCCGCGACGGCAAGTTGTTCGCTCGCGGTTCTGTGGATGACAAGGGTCAGCTGTGGGCACATGTGATGGCACTCGCCGCGCATCTCGACGTGCGCGGACGGCTGCCCGTCAACGTGATCGTCCTCGCCGAGGGTGAGGAAGAGGTTGGCAGCCCGAACCTCGCGCCGTTTATCGAAAAACACATGATTCGCTTGGCCTGCGACGCGGTCGTCATCAGCGACTCAGCGATGTTCGCGCCAGGAATTCCCAGCATCCTCAGCTCACTGCGCGGCCTCGCGTATTTCGAGGTCACCGTGCGCGGACCGTCCGGCGACCTGCACTCGGGCATGTACGGCGGCGCGGTGGTGAACCCGGCAATGGCATTGGCGCGCGCACTGGCGACGTTGCACGATGCCAAGGGACGCATTGCGATCAAGGGCTTCTACGACAAGGTGAAGCCGTTCCCGGCTGCAGTGCTCAAGGGGATGCGTGCGCTGCCGCACAGTGACGCGCGATTCAGGAAGGAGATTGGCGTCCGGGCCCTTGGCGGCGAGGCAGGGAAGACCACGCTGGAAAAACTCTGGACGCGCCCCACCTGTGAGATCAACGGCCTTCTCTCGGGCTACACAGGCGAGGGGGCCAAAACCGTGCTCCCCGGCGAGGCAATGGCCAAGGTCAGTTTCCGGCTGGTTCCGGACCAACGTCCCGAAGTGATCGAACGACTTTTCAAGGCGCATCTGATGCGCCAGCTACCGGCATCGTCGGGCGTCACGGTGAAGGTCACGGCGCTGCACGGCGGCAGGCCGTGGAGGGCTGACCTCGACGGCCCCGTTTTCGACGCGGCGCGCATTGCGCTCCGTGCGGCATTTGGGCGTGCGCCCGTCATTGTGGGCGAGGGCGGGTCTATTCCCGTGGTCGGTGACTTTGAGCGCATTCTGGGCGCTCCGGTGCTGCTCGTTGGCTTCGGCTTGCCCGGCGAGAACGCGCACGCGCCCGACGAATGGATCGGGGTGCGCAACTTTCGCGACGGAACACGGACGATGGCGATGTTGTACGAGGAGTTTGCGGCGCGCCACGCAGCGGGCGCGTGACCTGAACACCATCCGCGCCGAACTCCCACGGTCTGTAGATTCTCGCATTCAAGCCGCCACCTCGAGGATCCGCCTGATGCGCTCCGCCCTGCTGCTGCTCGCCCTCGCGTCACCCCTTGCCGCGCAGCCACAGGTGAATGCCAATCGCGCCGTTGACTTCGCTTTTGGCAACGGCGACGGCGCCACGACGCTCTCGGCCGGCGTGACCAGGTTCACCGCCATGGGGAAACTGACGCGGATCAAGGCAGGCGTCGGTCTGCGGGGCACCCTCGGCACCGGCACGATTGGGCTGACGCCGCAGGGCGCCTCGAACGTTCCGGCGTCGGTGAAGGACACGCTGCGGATGTCGCTTGCGCCGATTTCCATCAACATCGCCGCCCATATCGGCGTCCTGATCACCGAAACGTTGATGGCCGGATTCAACATCGACGTGTTTGGGTTCACCGCGGGCGGGACGCGCTCGGGCATCTACACGGAGAATCAGGCAGCAGCCGGCGAGGGTGTGCACGCCAAGGCCGCATCAACCAACGTTTTTGCGGGCGGGTCGAAGGACCGCGGCACCCTGAACTCGCAGTTCTTCGCCATGTGGGCCTTCAGTGACCGCTATGCGATCAAGGGCGGCTTGAGCCACCAGCGCTTTGAATACGTGACCGAAACGCCTCTGGCCAGCAACACCAAGCGCTTCCAGATGTTCTCGAACCTGCTGTTTCTGGGCGTGCAGATCGTCAAGTAGCGCACCGGCGGTCGCAGGACCGCCGAGTGCCGCACACTACAGACCCGCCAGCAACGCCTCGTTATTCGTCGTGCCTGCGATGCGTTTGATCAGCCACTCCATGCCCGTCTGCGGCGGCATCTGCGCCAGTCCGCGGCGCAGCATGTGGATCGCCGGCAGCTGGTCTTCGCGATACAGCTTTTCCTCGCGCCGTGTGCCGCTCGTCGCAATGTCGAAAGCGGGGAAGATTCGCTTCTCTGCGAGTGAACGGTCCAGCTTGATCTCGCAGTTGCCGGTACCCTTGAACTCCTCGAAGATCACGTCGTCCATGCGCGAGCCCGTCTCGACGAGTGCCGTTGCGATGATCGTCAGGGAGCCACCGCCGTGCTGTGGCGCAATGGACCGCGCGGAACCGAAGAACGCCTTTGGGCGCGCCATCGCGGACGAATCGAGGCCGCCCGAAAGTGTGCGGCCCGTGCCGCGCTCGGCGGTGTTGAACGCGCGAGCCATGCGCGTGAGCGAGTCGAGTACGATCACGACGTCCTTGCCCAGCTCCACCTGCCGGCGCGCACGCTCCAGCACCATCTCCACAACCTCGACGTGCCTCTTGGCCGGCTGGTCGAAGCTCGACGCCACGACTTCGCCGACTCCCCACGAGATTGCCTCGCTCACTTCTTCCGGGCGTTCGTCCACCAGCAGGATCAAGAGGACCGCGTTGGGATGATTGAGCGCAATCCCTTCCGTGATGGCATGCAAGAGCATCGTCTTGCCTGCGCGAGCTGGCGCCACGATCAGCGCGCGCTGCCCATAGCCGATGGGTGCGATCAGGTCGATCGCCCGACGCGTCAGTTCGGGTCCGCCCTTGGCGGGACGTCCGGTCTCCAGCGTGATCTTGCGCTCCGGGTAACTCGCCGTGAGCGTCTGGAAGTCAGTGCGGCGTTCGCCGGCCACCGGCTCCGCGTCATTGAGGAGCGTGATTTCTGCGACCGTGGACCGTCCGCGATGATCGTGCCCTGTCGCTGCGACGATCTTGTCGCCGCGCCGCAGCCCGTACTGGCGCACGATGTGCGGTCCGACATACGCATCGCTCGGGTCCGCGAGGTAGCTGCCGCCTGCCCGGCGAACGAAGCCGGCTTCGCGTGAGGGGTCGAACCACCCTTCCGTTGAGCCGTCCGGGATGATGACCGGGGGCGGGCCAGCCGGTTGCGGCTGGCGGTCCATGCCGCCGCCACCACCACCACCACCACCACCCTGCTGCTGGTCGTTCCGGTGCCGCCCGCGGCGGTTGCGCCGCCCGCGTCGCCCACCGCGATGCCCCTGCCCCTGACCTTGTCCCTGACCATTCCAGTTCTGCTGCTGACCGTTGCCACCACCCTGAAAGTCAGGACGTCGATCGTTTCCACCGCCGTTCGACTGCGGAGCTCCACCGTTTCCCGATTCGGCCGGCAGCGCCGATTCTGCGGTCGGCTCAGGACTCCGGGGAGGCGGAGCCTCAGCGGCGGGTGCCGCGTTCTCGCTGCTGCCAGAGGGCTGGTCGAGGTACGGATCCGCTTCTGCGGACGGCACTTGCTCAGCATCTGCCGGTTTGCGCGGACCGCGACCACGTCGGGGTGGACGACGACGTTCGTTCATGCTGTGGTATTGGAGGAAAAGGGTGTTGCTGTACGGAACACGCCCATGCTGCGGGTGGGGCGATTCGGAGGACTGTTGTGGCTCGCTCGTCCCGGGGTGCTGGGCGCGGACAGTTGCACGCGGTCCAGTGGCTCGCAGTGGCTCGAGGCCAGCCCGGCGTCCCGCATCGTAGCGGCGGGACACACTGACCCCATCAGTATGAAGGAGGCGTCGGCAGTGCGCAACCCTTGGGGCTGCACGGGGTCGGCCGGGGCCCGCCGTGCCCTTGGTACATTTGGAAGCCCATGCACGCGCCAACTGCCCAATCCGAGATCGACCGCACCGTCTCCGACTACCGACGCACTGCCGATGTTGGTGTCCTGCTCGCACGCCTCGACGAGATCGCCCGGGCACACGATACCACTGCCTTGGTGGCGGCAATAGCGCCACACGTAGGGCTGCACGAGGTTGCCGGTCCAGTGTATGAAGTCATCGTTGAGCGCGAGCCTCAGAACGCCAAGGCGCTCGTTGCACTTGCCAATGCCTACTGGCTCACCGGGCGCGGACCGGAGGTTGTGGCCGGACTCGCCGATCGCGCCCGCAAGGCTGATCCCGATAACCGTGCGGCCTGGCACCTCTGGGCACTGGCGGAGTCTTCGCCGCGCGAGCGCACGGGACGATGGCAGGTTGTGGTTGGGCGATTTCCAGCCGACGAACTCGCGCTGGCCAATCTGGCGGACAATGCGGCTTCGTTGGCCGGTGCGGAGAATGACCCGGTGGCATTAAAACTGGCAATCGCCACTTACGAGCAGTTGCTGGCCACTGCCTCGCGTGCAGAGCAGCGGACCGCGCTGGAACGCGCACTGACCACACTCAGGAACTGGAACGTCTGACCGCGCGACCGCTGTCGCCGCGGCGGGGCAGGGTCAGGGCTGGCGCCCGGCCGGTGGCGTTGGCGCGTCAACCATCGATCGCAGCAGTTCGACGAGCGACAGGTTGACAAATGGCTTGTGGCGGAGCGCGCAGCCGGTGTGTGAGACCAACTGTTCCACTTCCACGCTGGTATCGCCGGTGAGGAACACCGTGCGGCGTCGCAGGAGTGGGTACTTGGACGACGCGTAATAGAAGAAGAGATCGCCGCGGCTTCCGGGTATCCGAAAGTCGACTACCATGGCGTCGATTGTTTCGGAAAGCAGCTGCTCGGCTTCTGGCGCACTTTGCGCCAGGACCGGCACAAACCCGGCGTGCGCAAGGGTGCGGCCGAGCACAGTCCGAACGGCTTCGTCATCCTCGATCACAAGGATGCGGTGACCCGCGCCAGTCATGGCGACCGACCGTTCCGGAGCGGGGGCAACCGAGAGATTGTCGCCGATCACGCCGCGCCTCCGAACAATTCGGCCTCACCAACCACGCCGATGGCACTGCCGGGCGCGATGTCTCGCCCCATTGCAAGCAATCGAGTGGCGAGCCGCCTCACGAACTCCTCCGGGGCCACGCGGTTTCGCGCCTTGCCCGGCGTGATACCGACCATCTCTTTCATGGCGTCGCACAGTGCGTCGACGTCTGAAAAGCGGAGCTGCTGCGCAGCCAGGTCGAGCGAGTATCCGGGGTTTCGGAGCAGCGCATAGGCGCGGAGGACCCGGGCGCTGGTGAGCACCTCACGTGGCGACGCCAGCCCAGCGCGCTCGAGATGCCGATAGAGCGACCGCCGCGGCACTCCAGCCGCGGCGGTGAGATCGCTGACGTTGTGAAAGACAGCCGGCGTGCGGATGGCACGCTCCACTGCGGCTGAGACCGGCGCCGGCGTGAGGTTGAGCGCGGGGCGGATCAGCGCCAGGAACTGCCCGGCCAGGAGGATTCCAGGCTGCAGCTCGAGGACCTGGCGGAGATGTCTCGGGTCGTCGTCGAGGCCATAGAGGACAATCTGGCCCACTCCTTCGGTTCCGAGCTCGACCAGTGACCGCAATGTCTGTGCAGTCAGCGCGGAGTACACGACCATCGGCAGTGCGCCGTAGCGCGCTCGGACCGCCCGAATACGGTCCGTGCGCGGCGTGGCAGTGCTCTCAAACTGGGGGTCGACCACCAGCACGTCGACCGGCTGACGTCGGATGATGGTCTCGGCGTGCGCCCAGCTCAGCGCAGCGTGCACTGCGTGCGAACTCCCCGCAGCGCCACGGAGGCGCGCGAGCTTCTGGGGCTGGACGCAGGCGGCGACGTGCATTGGTCCGGGTTTCAGATTCCCAAAGTGCAGCGAAATGATACGCTGAGTGGCAAGAAAATGGCGTTTTGTGGCACAAAACAGCGGTTACGATAATGACAATTCATCCTAGCTTCATTCTGTCACCCCCACAACCACCATCTCAAGGACCGTCCCGATGTCGCTCCGTCAGAAGCTCACAGTTGTTCTCGGCGCCACGCTGCTCACCGCCGCCTGCTCGTCGCCGACCGCCCCGAAATCCTGCGACGTGGTGACGATGGGTTCAGGTTTCTGCGCTTCGAAGTAGTCGCTCTTCGCTAGGCAGCAGACACGAGTTCAGCTGCCATTCGACGTAGGTCAGTTGCCACTTCGAACGTGGGAGCGTTCCGGTCCGTGACTTTTCGGATCGGGCTCGGTGCGGGTGTGGCCGTGATCACCGCGCGAAGCGCCTGGATTTCCTCCACCGCCGGGCGGAACTCTAGCGTCGCGGCCTGTGTCGCGGCCTGAGTCAGCACTTCAAGTGCAGCCTGCCGGTCGCCAAAGGCCGACAGGCCGCGTGCAGTCTCAATCTTGAAGTTGACGCTAAATTCGGCGTTCAGAGCGATCCCGTTCAGGGCCCGCCGTGCGCTCTCGAAGAGGGCGCGATTTCCGCTGCGGGCGGCCGCCGCCATGATGTTTACCTTCGCCGCCTGGCGCGGTTCGTCGGAGACCGCAGTCACCTCAAGGATGCGCAACGCATCGAGCGCTGCGTCGTACTGTTCGAGCTTCACGAGAAACGCCGCCAGGTCTCCGAGCACTCGGTCACGATCGACTGGGTCGGTCGTTTGCTTGAGCGCCTGATGTGCGAGCACCACAGCGTTGGTGACGTTGCCACTGCGAGACGCGACGACCGCGCGGTCGTGCGTGGCTGCAGCCCACTCGCGAGTGAGCCCATGCTTCTGGGCCTCGACCGCGACCGCCACAAACTGTGAATCGGCGCTGGCGAGATCTCCGCGTACCATTGCGACATGAGCCAAGCCGATCTTGCCGCGCAGCGCGCGGGCACGGTCCTTCCGGCGAGACGCCACCTTGACCAGCACGCCTGCCGACTCAGTGGCCGCGTCCAGATGACCCAGCTTCCTCTGACAGAACGCGAGCCGCTGGTACGAATCCATCACCAGGTCAGCGTCATACTCCGGGTCAGCGAGGCGAATCACCGTCTCATACGCGTCAGCCGCCAATGCCAGCGCCCCGTGATGCGTTTCCAGCAGCTGCGCGTACGCAAATACCCGGGGGAGCACCGGCACCAGGTCCACATGCCGAAGCATCTGCATCGTGTTGACGATCGTAAGCAGGGCTTCCCGCACCGCCTCTCGCGGGGACAGCGCCATGATGGCCTGTCGCACCGACCGCACGCTGACCGACTCGGGTTCGACGATCGCCGGACCGGCGAGCACCCAGTGATCGATCATGCGAAGGCTCAGCAATCCCGCCGTCGCCAGCTTGGCTTCGGGTGAACCTTCGGGAGTGGCGGCGAGCACCTCGAAAAACGGGAGGTGCTTCAGCGACTGCGGCCGATGGGGAGTGCGCTTCATATGGTCAGTATCGCCCGGAACAAGGTTGCCGCAAGTTTATGCAACAGTTCGCTCATCGCAACTTTAGGTGACCGGATTCCGCCAACGTGCCGGTGGGCTGAATGCCGGTTATTGTCTTGCGGACGCGGCCGAAGGTCGGCCGGCGCCGCCCGCCACATAGCGATCGCCGTCCGCATCGAGCCTGTCCAGCGTAGCTTCGAGCGAATTGCCGAACACCTGGATTCGTTCCAGCCGGCCCGGGTCAAACTCGGGCGATCCCGGGCTCCGGACCGGATTGCCCGCCACAAGCAGCACAGCGTCAAACATATACCTCACCTCTCGGCCCGTTCGCGGGTCGCGCCATGAGCCGGCCCGGACTAGCGCCCGATTACGCGGCCAGATTCCCAATGGAAGCGCAAAGGTGCGCACTCGGTAACCGCTCACGGCAGAATCAATCGCCAGCACGCTGCGGGCAATCTGCTCCTGAACCATCTGATCGGAATATTTCGAAAGATTGGCGTGCCAGAGGGTGTGCGCGCAAAGCTCGAAGCCTGAGTCAGCGAGAAAGCGCAGCTTTTCAAAACGCCAGGCAGTTTTCTGGCCTTTGATTCCCTTCTCGCCAAAGAAGGCGTGACCGTCGGCAGCGCCCGAGAGCACGCAGAATGTGGCCCGGCTCCGCCACTCCGGGTTCGTGCGGCCGAACTCCAACCAGATGCCGACTGCGCTTTTCGGGTCAATTTCGCGGCGCCCATTCACCTCGACGTAGCTGAACTGGCCAGGCGAGGCATCGTCAAAGGTGAAGACGACCGGTGAGGTTCCGGCCGGGATGTCGAAGTTCCCGTCGACCAGCTGTGCGACGGTGATGGGGCGATAGCCGCGCGCGTAGAGAAGCGCGAGATCGGCGCGAAACCGCGTATGGCTCCGGCCCCATCGCGAGTCCTTGTCGCCAATGAGGTGGTACTCGAGGATCGGGATCCGTCCCGTCGGATTCGGCGCGCGTCTTGCCGCCGACGCCTGGGCGTTCATCGATTGCCCGGCGAACGCGCATACGACCATCGCAAACACCGTGCGTTGCATCGACACCAAACTAGCGGCTCTGCGCCCCGCAAATGGTTACCGGAGCACCCCCAGGCTGTCGGCGGGCGTAAATCCCGGGAACAGAGAATCCACTGTCGTGACGCCGAGATGTGCCTTCGCCACTTCGGCGAACACCGCGCGAAAGTCCGTGGTCAGTGCGAGGTCGCGCCCTTCAAACAGCTGCTCCTGCGCGAGGCCAGGCCATTGGCCATGCACCTTGTTGCCGCGAACGCCGCCGCCGATCACGAACATCGATCCGGCGTGCCCATGGTCGGTGCCGCCGTTGCCATTCTGCCGCGCCATGCGCCCGAACTCCGACATCGTCAGGATCACCACATTCTCCATCCGATCGCCGAGGTCGGTGGTGAGTGCCGCAATGGACTGCGCAAAATCGGCAAGCCGATTCGCGAGCTGCCCCTGCACGCCACCCTGGTTCACATGGGTGTCCCACCCGCCGATGTCGGCGAACGCGATTTCCAGTCCGACGTTGCTCTTCACCAACTGAGCGATCTGCCGCAGCCGCTGACCGAACTGCGACCGCGGATACTCCGCGGCGTTCTCGGGTTGGTAGCGCTGCGGGTTGGCGGCGCGCAGCATCTTCACCGCCTCGAACATGTCGTTTCCGGCTCCGTGCACGATGTCCGGCGTTCCCGTGCGATAGAGCGCTTCCAGCCGTGCAGCGGCATCGCCGCCGGTGCGCACCGCAAACTGATCCAGGGAATCCATCGCCACGGTTGGCGCGTTGCCTTGCAGCACCCGCGGTGTCTGCGGCGCCATGGCCACGGCGCGGAACGGGCTCGGGGCGCACTGCTCGCAGGTGCCGGACGCGGCCAGGTATCGGTTGAGCCACCCGTCGGTCGTGCCTTTCACATCGGGCGTCCCGCTTTCCATGTAGTCCTGCGCATCAAAGTGCGACCGCGTGCTGCTCGGGCTCCCCACGGCATGGATCGGTGCAAGCAGGCCGCGGTCCCAGAGCGGCTTGAGCGGCGCGAGCGAGGGATGCAGTCCAAAAAAACCGTCCAGGTCAATCGCCGAACGTGCCGCACCGGTCGGCGCCGGAATCGCAATGCTCGGCCGGAGCCGGTAGTACGCGCGTTCGCCGAACGGTACCACGACGTTCAATGCATCGGCCGCGCCCCGCTGGAAGAGGCAGATCAACACTTTCCCCTTCTGCGCGGCCGGAAGCTCCATTCCGAATGCCGCGCGGCGCAGGAACGATGGGCTGAGTCCCATTGTCGCCAGGGCAATGGCGCCCGATTTCACGAAGAATCGGCGTTGCATGAACTATCTCCGTTGGAACTCGGGTGAGCCGAGCGCCAGCCCGACAACGAGCGGTAGACTTCGCAGCGGCGGGATGTTGCCGAATCCGCGACCCCCGCCGGCCGGTGGGCGCGCAGGGGATGGCTCAGCTCGCACCAGCGGGTTCTCACCGCTGATGAGCAGCGCCCGGGTGTCCGGCGACACATCGCCACCCAACAGAGCCCCAATGACTCCATCGACCTGCAATTCGGTGGTCGCCGTGCGCAGGATGTCAGCGTCCGTGAATCCGAGTGGCGTCACACCCTGCAATCGCCCCGCCGCGACGAACATCCCGAAGTTGATCCGATTCAGGATCGCACCTGTATTCATCCACCGATCGCCGGTCTCGGGCCAGCCGTTTGGCGCCTGGTGGCCGTAGATGGGCTGCCCGAGCTGCCCGACGAGCGCCGCGGTGCGCGCCGTTGGGTCGCCGGGGCCGCCGAGCGCGCGCACAGCACTTGTGACCACCTCGAAAGGCGACTTCACCTTGCTCCGGTACGCGGCCCGGGAGAAAAACTCCGGACTCGTGATGATGGAGCGCATAGTTTCGCGGATGTCGCCGTCCGTCTCCGTGAAAACCCTGGCCGCGCGTGCGACGAGCGCGGCCGACGGCGAGTCGGTCACGAACCGACGCGCGAGCTTGAAGCTGATGTAGCGGGCAGTGGCCGGATGGCGTGCGACGATGTCGAGCACCTGCTCGCCATCCTCAATGCCCCGGTTTGCCTTGAGCGCGTGGCCGAGGATTTTCTTTTCGCCGGCATCGTGCATGAACGGCACAAACTGGAATCCGCCTCCCTGCGCTGCTCCCCTGAAGGTCCAGCCGGTGAGGGCGCGGGCGGCATTGATCACATCCTGCTGCGTGTAGCCGCCATCCACTCCGAGCGTGTGCAGCTCGAGGAGCTCGCGACCATAGTTCTCGTTGAGTCCGCCGTTTCGGATTTGCGCCGGCAGCTGCGGTTGCGCCCCGCGCCCCGCGCGTCCGCCGCGGCCCACGCCCGCACCCACCGTGGCTCCGGCGCGCCCGCCCCGGCCGGGAATCGCGGCAAGGCGCGGCCGATTGGCGTCGGCCTGACTCTGCCAGTTGTCCAGGTAGAAGAGCATGGCCTCGCTCTTCGCCACTTCGCCGAGCAGTGTGCGGAACTTGCCGAACGCATTCGGCCGGATCACCCGATTCTCGTACTCGGCCAGCAGGTAGCGTTGGCGGGGGCCCTTCGCGTCGAACACGCTGAAGTGATTGAGCCAGAAATCAGTCAGCACCTCGTGGAGCTGGCGTTCGCCGATCACGGCGCGCGCCACGCGCGCGCTCTGCACTTCCATCGTGAGCTGTCGTAGCGCCGCTTGTGACCCGGTGAGGCGAGCGCTGTCGGCACGGTTCAGTCCCCCGCGCGCGGCGGCCTGATTCTGTATCTGCCCGGGTGGTGGGAACCGCAGCTCGAGCGTCGCCGGTTTGTCGTTGAGGTACCGATAGTTCGCTGACACAAACGATTCGAGTGCGGCGTCGTTCATGCGCTCGGGATGGAGCTGCTGCGCGATCCAGGCATCGACGCCAACCGCGCGCACCTTTTCGACGTCACCGGGGCGCGGACCAAAGGCGAGACGATTGAGCAGATGGACCACCTGCTGATCGGCGGTCTGCTCACGATCAGGCGCCGCGGGCTCCGGAAGTATCGCTGCCGGCGGGCGGCTTGCCCCGGAGCAGGCAGAGAGCCCCGTCACCAGGGCCATGGCCAGTATCGACACTGCGCGCAGCGAACGCGGCATTTCACCCTCCGGAATGTTCGTACTACGCAGACGCCCTACACGGCCGTCCTGTTAACCACCCTTGACGCCCATTCCGCCGCGAAGCAAGGTCAGGGTCCAGACTGATGGAGGGTATCCGAATGAGGGAGTACGGGAGCGAGGCCATCCGAAATGTCGCCGTCGTGGGACACGGGGCGAGCGGGAAGACCACACTGGTCGACGCGCTCGCCTTTGTGTCTGGGTCATCCAAACGACACGGATCGATCAAGGAAGGCACGACCCTCACCGATACGTCGCCGGAAGAGGTTGAACGAAAGTATTCCATCTCGCTTGGCTGCGCGTTCGCGGAGTGGAAGGATGCCAAGATCAACCTCATCGACACGCCCGGATTCCTCGACTTTCAGGGCGACGCCATCGCGGGGCTCACGGCTGCGGACGGAGCGCTCGTTTCGGTCGGGGCGGCCACGGGCGTCGAGGCGGGCACCGAGCG